>NZ_JAGPXZ010000830.1:0-2491 GCF_018070305.1 Micromonospora sp. M51
GGCGGTCATGGCGGAGGGGAAACGCCCGGTTACATTCCGAACCCGGAAGCTAAGCCCTCCAGCGCCGATGGTACTGCACTCGTGAGGGTGTGGGAGAGTAGGACGCCGCCGGACAATCTTTCAGAAAAGGCCACCCCTCACGGGGTGGCCTTTTCTGCGTCTCAGCCGCCAACGGGAACGGGTGGACCGTCCTTGAGCGTCAAGGTCGCGCTCGATCCAGGATGTAGTGGCTTTGGTGGTGTGCGGGCACCACGACAACCAGGATATTGCGCGATCTTGCGTCCGCCCCTGGGCCGGGTGCCCACGGATAGGCTCGGTCTGTGGACGAGGTCCTGATATTCGTGGTGTTCGCGGGCTGCGTGGCCGCGGTCCTGAGCACCCTGTGGTGGCTCGCATCCCGGGTCCGTCGTCGTGGCATTGGGGGCGAGGTCATGGGCCCGTTCGAGGAGATGTGGCACCCGGCGGCGCACCGCTTCCGGGCCGAGATCCGGGTGCAGGAGAGCCGCACGGTGCCGATGCCGCCACAGGGTGGGAGGCGCGATGGGGGCCCGGCGGCAACGCCGCCGAGCTGACCCACACCTGTGACTTCAGGAAAAAGGCCGACCTGGAGTGGACCTCAGGACGTCTTCGGGCCGCAGACGTAACGGGGTTCCGCGTCGTAGCGCCAGGTGAACTTCTCCCGCTTGACCACCACGCCGCCCTTCTTGATGACCCGGAAGGCGTCCTGGGTGAAGCCGTTGATGCCGTTGGTCTCGATGCACGAGGGCCCGGGGGTCAGGTGGATCTGCTTCGGCGTCGTGATGTTGCGGCGCGGGCCGTACTCCGTCTTCACACTGTCGTAGATCTTCGTGCTCCAGATCGACACGGTGACCGAGCTGGACGTGTACGACGTGTCGATGAGGACGCCGTACTCGGTGTTGTTGCGGAACTTGAAGTCCAGGTTGGGCCAGAAGATGGTCGACTCGATGACCGCCGGGTACCTGTCGAACCAGTACGAGTGCGGCTTGTGCTCGACGTCCTCCAAGCCGGCGTAGTAGGTCGCGTTGAACAGCGTGGTGGTGAACTGCGAGGTGCCACCACCGACCCCCGGCACCAACTTGCCGTCGAGGATGACCGGTGCGTCCCGGTAGCCCTGCGCGTAGCCGCGTTCCCCGGTGTGACCGTTGAGCGAGAACGTCTTCCCGGGCAGCACGACGGTGCCGTCCACCTTCTTCGCGATCGTGGCGATGTTCTGGCTGCGCGACGAGGCCATGCCGCCGGTGAACCGGGTGGTGAAGGTGGAGACCCGCTCCTTGATGCCCAGGCCGGCGAGCTTCTCCGCGGTCAGCTGCGGCGGCGTCGGCTTCAGCTCTCCGGTCACCTCGCGACCGTCTGCCTTTGGCAGCACGGCGAGCAGGTCCCGACTGAGCGCCGCTGTGTCCAGCTGCTGCCCGGACTGTCCGTCCTTCACGGTGGGCCGGCCGCCGGCAATCGTCATCGTGGCGTCCTTCGGCGGCACCTCGATGGCGGCCAACTTCTCGCCGAGCGCGGTGCGCAGGCGCTTGACGTCCACCGTGGGGGTCAGCTTGCCGGTCTTGTCGGCGTTGAACCGCAGGCTCTTCGCGATGGCGGCGGGCGGGACCGTCACCGAGCCCTTGCTGGTGCGCAGGGTGACCGGTGCGGCCACCGCAGGCTTCGCCAGCTCGTTGACCAGCCGATCCAACTCCTCCGGGGTGGTGGCCGGGTGGGTCTCCACCAGGGGCACGGTGACCGGCTCGCCGGCCAGCCAGCCGGCGCGGACCACCTCGGCGGAGCGTTCCGGGTTCAAGGCCAGCCCGGGCTTGGGCTGCACCACCTTCGGGGTGGTGCCCTGATAGGTGATCGCCGGCATCGTCATCCCCTGGGCCTGGTCGCCGAGCACCTTGCGGAGCGCGTCGTCCAACCGGCCCACGTCGACCGTCACCACCGGCTCGACGGTGCGGGAGCCGACCAGCCGGCTGACCGGGTGCGCGTCGGCCTCAGCCGCCGCCGCGACGGTCGCCGGCACGTCGACGGCCAGCCCCACGTCGGCCGGTTTGATCTCGGCGGTACGCCCGTCGACGGTCACCTTCAGCGGTGTGGCCAGCGTCGCCGCCCGCCGGTCCAGCTCCGCCCGCAACTCCCGGTCGGCGTCCGCGCGGCTCCGGCCGCCCAGTTCGGTGCCGAGCACGCTGGTGCCACGGGGAACGTCACCGGCGTACGCCCAGGCGCCGGCGCCCGCCACGGCGGCGAGGACACCACCGGTGATGCCGGCGGCGAGCAGCATCCGCACCCGGCGTGACCGGCGCGGGCCGTTGTCGGGTTCGCCGGGAGCGGCTGTCGTGACCGGCTCAGGTCCATCGTCCGGCCAGGTGACGGCGGTGACCTGCACGGTGGGCCGGTCGTCGACAGGTGGACTGCTTTCGCCGTACAGCGTCACTGCAACCTCGATCGCCAGGGTGCCGCGGGAGGTCCTTCCCTCCCGGAGCCACCT
>NZ_JAGPXZ010000831.1:0-2488 GCF_018070305.1 Micromonospora sp. M51
CCGGCCGCACTGACGCGCCGGCATCCGCACGCTCCCGCGCCGTTCACCGCTGAGTTCCCCACCGCGCCACCCGCCGCCGTCGGCCCCGCGCCGGTGAGCCGCCCGGGTCGCGGTGCCTGCTGAACCCCGCGCCCATCCCACGTCGCCAGCTCGCATCGGCGAGCGCGTCGACGTCACTCTCCGGAGCCTGCCGTGCGCATCCTGCTGCTCTCCACCGCCGACACCGACCTGCTGGCCGCCCGCGCCAGCGGCGCCGACTACCGGTTGGCCAACCCCGCGCGGGTCACCGTCGAGGAGGTGCCCTCCCTGCTCGACGGGGTCGCCCTCGTCGTCGTACGCCTGCTCGGCGGTCGGCTGGCGTGGCCGGACGGCCTCGCCGCGGTGCTCGCGACCGGCGTGCCGACGGTGGTGCTCGGCGGCGAGGCGACACCCGACGCGGAGCTGATGGCCAGCTCCACCGTGCCGTCCGGTGTCGCGACCCAGGCGCTGGCGTACCTGGTCGAGGGCGGCCCGGACAACCTGGGGCAGTTGGCGCGGTTCCTCTCCGACACGGTGCTGCTCACCGGTGAGGGGTTCGCCCCGCCCGCGCGCACCCCGGCGTACGGGGTGCACGGCGCGCACCTGGCCGACCCGTACCGGCCCACAGTGGGGATCGTCTTCTACCGGGCACACGCGTTGGCCGGCAACACCGGCTTCATCGACGTGCTGGTCGAGGCGGTCCGGGCGGCCGGCGGCAACCCGCTGCCGATCTTCTGCGGCTCCCTGCGCGGGCTGACCGCCGACGCCGGCCCGCTCGGGCTCTTCGCCCGCTGTGACGCGCTGCTGGTCACCGTGCTCGCGGCTGGCGGTGCGGTCGCCGCCGACGCCTCCGGCGGCGGCGACGAGGACGCCTGGGACGTCGGCGTCCTGGCCGCCCTGGACGTGCCGGTCATCCAGGCGCTCTGTCTCACCAGCACCCGGGCGCAGTGGGCCGACAGCGACGCCGGGCTGTCCCCGTTGGACGCCGCCATGCAGGTGGCCATCCCCGAGTTCGACGGCCGGATCGTCACCGTGCCGTTCTCGTTCAAGCAGATCGACGCCGACGGGCTCTCGGTCTACGCCGCCGACCCCGAGCGGGCCGCCCGGGTCGCCGGGATCGCGGTGCGCCACGCCCGGCTGCGGTACGTGCCGGCCGCCGACAAGCGCGTCGCCGTGGTGCTCAGCTCGTACCCGACGAAGCACTCCCGGGTCGGCAACGCGGTGGGCCTGGACACCCCGGCGTCGGCGGTGCGGCTGTTCGCCGCGCTCGCGGACGCTGGCTACGACCTGGGCGAGCGCCCGGTGCCCGCCGACGGCGACGCGCTGATCCACGCGCTGATCGCCGCCGGTGGCCACGACGTGGAGTGGCTCACCCCGGAGCAGTTGGCCGGCGCCGAGGCCCGGATACCGGGGCCGACGTACCGGCGTTGGTTCGACCAGGTCCCGGCCGAGCTGCGGGAGCGGATCAGGGAACACTGGGGTGAGCCGCCCGGCGAGCTGTACACCGAGGGCGGCGACATCGTGCTCGCCGGGCTGCGCTTCGGCAACGTGGTGCTGCTGATCCAGCCGCCGCGCGGCTTCGGGGAGAACCCGATCGCCATCTACCACGACCCGGACCTGCCGCCGAGTCACCACTACCTGGCCGCGTACCGCTGGTTGACCGCGCCGGTCGCGGACGGCGGCTTCGGCGCGGACGCCGTGGTGCACCTGGGCAAGCACGGCACCCTGGAGTGGCTGCCCGGCAAGGGCCTCGGCCTGGCCGCCGACTGCGCGCCCGACGCGGTCCTCGGCGATCTGCCGCTGGTGTACCCGTTCATCGTCAACGATCCCGGTGAGGGCACCCAGGCCAAGCGGCGGGCGCACGCCGTGGTCGTCGACCACCTGGTCCCTCCGATGGCCCGCGCCGAGACCTACGGCGACCTGGCCAAACTGGAGCAACTGCTCGACGAGTACGCCACCGTGCAGGCCCTCGACCCGGCCAAGGTGCCCACCGTGCGGGCCCAGATCTGGAACCTGGTGCGCGCCGCCGAGCTGCACCACGACCTGCACGCCGAGGCGATGCCCGACCCGGACGACTTCGACGACTTCGTGCTGCACCTCGACGGGTACCTCTGCGAGGTCAAGGACGTGCAGATCCGCGACGGGCTGCACATCCTCGCCGACGCGCCCACCGGCGAGGCACGGGTCAACCTGGTCCTGGCGGTGCTGCGCGCCCCGCAGATCTGGGGCGGCGCCCGCGCACTGCCCGGTCTGCGGCAGGCCCTCGCCGTCGCGTACTTGCTCGACGAGCAGGAACTGCTCGCGACGCCGGGACAGCGACTGGCGCTGCCCACGGCGCTCACCGATGTGGTGGACGGGCCGGCCGGCACCGCCGCCGACGCGATCGACCTCATCGAAGCGCTCGCGCGGCGGCTGGTCGTCGGCATGGAGACCCCCGGCGGGGCAGAGGACGCAGGCGGCGCCGTGGTGG
>NZ_JAGPXZ010000832.1:0-2486 GCF_018070305.1 Micromonospora sp. M51
GTCGCTGGCCTCGCCCCGGGTGTTGGCGACCAGCCGGTCGGCCTCGGCGACGACCTGCTCCTCGCCGATGACCCGGGCCTTCGGCTCTGGGCGGTCACCGGCCGCGAGCTGGGCGTTCTTGACCTTGGCGAGCGTGTGCGCGGTGTGCACCAGCGGCACACCCCAACGCTCCTTGGCCAGCCAGCCGACCTGGCCGGAGAGCCAGTAGTGCGAGTGGATCAGGTCGTAGTGGCCGGGCGGGCGGGATGCCTCCGCGCGCAGCACACCGGCGGTGAAGGCGCAGAGCTGACCGGGCAACTCCTCCTTGGTGAGCCCTTCCAGGGGGCCGGAGGTGATGTGCCGGACCTGCACCCCGGGTGCCATCTCGACCACCGGGGGGAGGTCACCGGAGGTGGCCCGGGTGAAGATCTCCACCTCCACGTTGGCCTCGGCGAGACGCCGGGCGACTTCGAGGATGTAGACGTTCATGCCGCCGGCGTCACCCGTGCCGGGTTGGTGCAGGGGCGAGGTGTGTACCGACAGGGTGGCGATGCGGCGAGGCCGGGGCCACGGCTGGGCACCTCGCTGACGCCCGACACCGGTGTGCATTTCCGCCACATCCGCTCCTTCGTCACGGTTGATGCCGTCTCGCACGACCGGCGCTTCTCGGTCAACCTGTACGCCCGGTGCCATCTTCCCCATCGGCCTCCGGAAATTCCCGGGCGCGGCCCCCCGGGGTGACGGACCTCATCACGCGGACGCCCGCCGATGCCTGCCGCACGCCCGGTCGGGGCCGGTGGCACGCCCACTGTGACAATGTCGGGATGACCTCAGTCGCCATCGTCACGGGAGCGTCCAGCGGGATCGGCGCGGCCACCGCCCGCCGGCTCGCCGCCGAGGGATTCCACGTGCTCGCCGCCGCCCGCCGCGCCGAACGGCTCACCGACCTGGTCGCCGAGATCACCGCCGCCGGCGGGCAGGCCACCGCGGTGACCTGCGACGTCACCTCGGACGAGTCGGTGGCCCGGCTGGCCGAGGCCGCCGCGCAGGCACCCGGGCCGGTCACCCTCCTGGTCAACAACGCTGGCGGGGCGCGCGGGCTGGACCCGGTGGAGTCCGGCTCGGTCGCCGACTGGCAGTGGATGTACGACGTGAACGTGCTCGGCACCCTGCGGGTCACCCAGGCGCTGCTGCCGGCGCTGGAAGCCTCCGGTTCCGGCACCATCGTGGTGGTCTCGTCCACCGCCGGCCTGACCGTGTACGAGGGCGGGGGCGGCTACACCGCCGCGAAGCACGCGCAGACCGCGATCGCCGGCACGCTCCGCCTGGAGCTGTGTGGCCGGCCGCTGCGGGTCATCGAGATCGACCCGGGCATGGTGAAGACCGACGAGTTCGGGCTGGTCCGCTTCGAGGGCGACGCGGAACGGGCAGCCGCCGTCTACGCCGGGGTGCCGGGGCCACTGGTCGCCGAGGACGTCGCCGACTGCATCGCCTGGTGCGCCACCCGCCCCGAGCACGTCAACGTCGACCGGCTGGTGGTCCGGCCACGGGCGCAGGCCGCCCAGCACAAGGTGCACCGAGTGGGCCAGTGAAGCGCGAGGAGTGAGCCGGGTTTGCGAGCCCCGCAGCCGCGAACGGAGACCACGCAGTGAAGCGCGAGGAGTGAGCCGGGTTTGCGAGCCCGCAGCCGCGAACGAAGATTGGCCCTGAGGTCGACATGAGCCCTACAGCGCGGCGGCGCGCGGTCGGGGTGGTCACGCGCGGCACGACGAACCCTAACCGGCTCCGCCGGGTGGACAACTGGATCGTCGCCACCTGCGCCGACCGGCTGCTGGCGGCGGACGACCCGCGGGTGGTCGACCTCGGTTACGGCGCCACCCCGGTGACCGCCGTGGAGCTGCGCGCTCGGCTGGCGGCCGGGGTGCGCCCGGACGTGCGGCTGGTCGGGTTGGAGATCGACGCGGCCCGGGTGGCAGCCGCGGCACCGGCCGCCGATCCACCCGGGCTGACGTTCGCCCGGGGCGGTTTCGAGCTGGCCGGGCTCCGGCCGGTGCTGGTCCGCGCGTTCAACGTGCTGCGACAGTACGACGAGAGCGAGGTGGCCGAAGCCTGGCGGACGATGACCGCCGCGCTCGCCCCCGGTGGAGTGCTCGTCGAGGGCACGTGTGACGAGTTGGGGCGGCTCGCCAGCTGGCTGCTGATCGACGCCGACGGCCCACGGTCGCTGACCCTGGCCGCGAAGCTCACCACGCTGGGCAGCCCCGCCGAGCTGGCCGAGCGGCTGCCCAAGGCGTTGATCCACCGCAACGTGCCCGGTGAGCCGGTGCACGCGCTGATCCGCGCCCTGGACGACGCCTGGCAGGCCGCCGCTCCGTACGCCACCTTCGGCCCCCGCCAACGCTGGCTGCGAGCGGTGACCCGCCTGCGGGAAACGGGCTGGCCCGTCCTCGACAACAGCACCCGCTGGCGTCAGGGCGAGCTGACCCTCCCCTGGCCCCTCCCCTAGC
>NZ_JAGPXZ010000833.1:0-2479 GCF_018070305.1 Micromonospora sp. M51
GCCTACACGACCCTGGCCGCGACGATCGATGCCAGGGGTCTGGTGGAGCCCTTGGCGATGCGCTTCGAGCCGGACTGGATCGAGGCGTGCGTCGGGGCCGGCGACCTCGACCGGGCCGCCGCCGCGCTGCAACGTCTGAATGACCGGCATCGCCGCCTGCCCCGGCCCTGGACGATCCTGGGCACCGCGCGGGCCCGCGTGCTGTTGGACAGCGCCACCGGCCGGGACCCGGGGCCGGCGCTCGACGCGTTGACGGCGGCGCGGGACGCCGTACCGCCGGATGTGCTGCCGCTGGATCGCGCACGCTGCCTGTTCGTGGCGGGGATGGCGCACCGGCGTTCCCGCCGCAAGTTGCCGGCCCGGCAGGCGCTGGAGGCGGCGGTGGCGGAGTTCACCGCGATCGGCGCTGCCGCGTTCGCCGAGCGCGCCCGGGCCGAGCTGGCTCGCGTCGGCGGCCGGGCACCGACACCCCGGCATCTCACCCCCACCGAGGATCGGGTGGCGCGGCTGGCGGCGCGCGGCCGGACCAACCGGGCCATCGCCGACGAACTGTTCGTCAGCCCGAAGACCGTCGAGGCCAACCTCGCCCGGGTCTACCGCAAGCTCGGCATCTCCACCCGTGCGGAGCTGGGCGCGGCGATGACCAGGGCAGAAGCGCAAACATAGGGAAACGCCCGATTCCTCGCCGCCGGCCACGTCCTAGCGTCGGGTCATGGCCAACCACCTGTTCGTCCTGGAGCAGTACTACTGCTCCGCCGACGCGGGCGCGGTGGCACCGCTGATCGCCACGGTGGGCTGCCGGCTGGTCGCCACCATCCGGTTGCCCACCGACGATGTCGTCATCGCGCTGGTCGAAGGCCCCGACGCGGAGGCGGTGGCCGCTGCCGCCGCCGTCAGCGCGTGGCGGGTGGACCGGCTGATCCCGGCCTGGTGGATCCATCCGCCGCAGGCCAACCCCACCATTTCGGACGTTCCACGACAGGTGAAGGAAGCATGACTGTGCGCCGACTGATCGCACCCCTGTGGTGCTCGCTGCTGCTGATCCCGCTCGTCGCCTGCGGCCCCGACGACACCGGGGGCAGCGACCCCGTCGTCGGCGTCGGGGTCGACGCCGACGCGGACACCGACGCCGGCGGTGACCTGCCCGATGTGCCCCGACCCGCGTGCCCGTTCAGCGCTGCCCAGGTCTCCGACCTCGTCGGTCAGTCGATGCAGGACCAGGGCAACTGCCTGTTCGGCGACGGCAAAGGCGTCGCCTCGCTGACCATCACCACCGCATCGCCGCTCGCCGGCGAAAGCACCTACGCCTACCAGCGTGATCAGGCCACCCAGGTCTACCGGGAGGTGCGGGACGTCGACAAGGGCCGCAAGGCGTACCTGGCCGTCAAGGACATCGCGGGTGAGGCCGTCGTGGTCAGCGACAAGGGCAGCTACACCGTGATCCTGAGCAGTTTCGAGCGGCTGGGCGCCACCTCGGGCGGATACGAGTCGACGTTGCGCTCGGTGCTCGACGCCCTCCCGCTGTGAGCCCGAGGCCGGAACCGGCCGAGTCCGAGACACGGAGAGGAGCCACGATGACCCACCTCGCACCGGTGTGGCGACGCGCCGGACGAGCCGTGGCCGCGGCGGTCCTGGCGCTCGCCGGGCTCGGCGGCTGCGCCCTGTTCGGCGGCACGAGCGGCGACGGGGACGACCCCGCCGCCGGCGTCCAGCCGACAGTGGCGGCCACCTCCGACGGCGAACCGTCGGTGCCGCCGGAGCAGGTGGCCCCGGCGACCACGGCCGTCGACGCCTGCACGCTGTTGACCAGGCAGGAGGCCGAGAAGCTGGCCGGCACCCGGCTGGCGGAGCCAGCGGAGCCGCCCGCGCCGGATCGGAGCAGCTGCACCTACACCGGACCGTCGACCGGCCCGACCGCGCAGGTCGAGGTGTATGTCGGTGACGGCGCGAAGAAGTTCCTGGACATCGATCGCGAACTCGGGCACAAGCTGACCCCAATCAGTGGAGTGGGCGACGAGTCGTACGCCGAGGACGGCACGGTCTTCGTCAGCAAGGACGGGCTGTGGGCCTGCGTCCGGTTGGTTCGCACCGAGGACCCGGCCGTCTATCGCAAGGCCCTGGAATCCGCGGCCGCCACGGTCGCCGGTCGACTGTGACCGTGCGGGGCGGCGACGTGGTGCCCGCCGGGCCGGGGCGTCGTCGTCCGGTGATCGCGTTGCTCACCGCGACAGTGCTCCTGCTCACCGCCTGCGGGCGGGGTGACACCGCACCGAGGCCGCCCGAGCCGCCGACCGCCGACCCGGCGGCGGAGCAGCGGTACGGGGCCGCGCCGACGTCCGACCCCGGGGTGACCTACCAACCCGACGTGGTGTTCGTCGGTGGCGGCGGCGCGTCGGTGCGCGGGCTCTCCGCGGACGCGCTCACCTGGCGCATCGATCCCCGCGCCAGCGGCGCGAACACGCTCGCCCGGGGAAAGGTC
>NZ_JAGPXZ010000834.1:0-2476 GCF_018070305.1 Micromonospora sp. M51
CCCGCAAGAGCAACACCAACCAGCCGGCACCGCAGAGCACCCCGGTGCCAGCTCCGGCCACCAACCCAGCGCCGGCCCAGTCGCCACGTCGCGTGCTCTTCGACGACGTCGACGTTCCCGACTTCCTCAAGAACGGGTCCTGAGCACCGCCGATGACCGACAGCTCAGCCACGGTACGACCGGATCGGCGCGCCGAACTCGCGGCCGGTCTCGCACAGGTTCGGTCCCGGATCGATGACGCCTGCGCGCAGGCCGGCCGGGACCGCGCCGAGGTCACGATGATCGCGGTGACGAAGACCTACCCGGCCAGCGACGTGGTGGCGCTGGCCGGGCTCGGGGTGACCGACATGGGGGAGAACCGCGACCAGGAGGCGGCCGGTAAGGCCGCCGAGGTGGCTGCCGCCGGGGTGCGTCCCCGCTGGCACTTCATCGGCCAGTTGCAGCGCAACAAGGCCCGCTCGGTGGTCCGTTACGCCGACGTGGTGCACTCCGTCGACAGTGTCCGGCTGGTCCGGGCGTTGGCCACCGCGACCGCCGACCGGCAGGAGCCGCTCGACGCCCTGGTTCAGGTGAGCATCGACGGCGACGCGGCCCGGGGCGGAGCCCTGCCCGGCTCGGCGGATCCGGCCGCCGGTCTGGAGCCGGTGGCCGAGGCGGTGGCCGACGCGCCGGGGTTGCGTCTGGTCGGTCTCATGGCGGTCGCTCCGCTGGGGTGGGAGCCGGAGCGGGCATTCGCCCGGCTCGCCGAGGTCGCCGACGCCTTTCGGGTCGTCCATCCGGGAGCGACCGCGTTGTCCGCCGGAATGAGCGGAGATTTCGACATCGCGATCCGTTACGGCGCGACACATGTCCGCGTCGGTAGCGCGTTGCTCGGAATGCGTCCCACGCTGCGGTAGCCTGACCGCGAGACAAGCAAATTACATCAGTGTTGTTTCAGGGGCGGGCGTCTCCTAGTCGGGGGTCGTGGCGCGCGACGCGAATCGCGCGCCGGGGGATTGCCGTTCCGGTCCGATGGGCATGGTTGTCCACTCGCGACGGGCGACATGGCACGGGGGCGCGTGCCGCACGGCGGACGGAAGGGCGCGGGATGGGTGCACTGCGCAAGGCGGGGGTCTGGCTCGGTCTGGTCGAAGAAGACGACGAGCGGGCCTACGACGACGGTGGCTACGACAAGGGTGGCTACCGCGACTCGCGTTACCGGCAGAGCCGGTACGCCGAGGAGTTCGCCGACGACGACGAGGACGACGCCGAGGAGCCGCCGGCTCCGCGGCCGCGCGACAGCGGGCGGGGCCGACTCTCCGAGCGGCCGAGCGGGCGGTTGAGCGAGTCCGAGCGCGGTGACGGTGAGCGTCCGGAGCGGATCGAGCGGTCCAGCGTACGGTCGATCACCCGGTCGTCGGCGGGCGAGACCTCCGGCGCGCTGACCTATCACACCCGGGACAACCTGGCTCTCGCGCCGCAGGTCACGGCGCGCGAGCGGGCCCTGCCCGAGGAGGAGCAGCGGTACCAGATCACGACGCTGCACCCCACCACGTACCGCGAGGCGCGCACCATCGGCGAGCACTTCCGCGACGGCGTCCCGGTGATCATCAATCTCACCGAGATGGATGAGGCCGATGCCCGCCGTCTGGTGGACTTCGCCGCCGGGCTGGCGTTCGGCCTGCGCGGTACGATCGAGCGCGTGACCAATCGGGTGTTCCTGCTCTCACCGGCTAACGTCCAGGTCACCGCTGAGGACAAAGCCAAGATCGCTGAGGGCGGCTTTTTCAGTCTGAGTTGACCCCGCCCGACCCGAGGGACGTCGCTGACCGTGTTGTCGATCTTACTGCAAGTGCTGTACCTGATCCTTTATGTCTTCCTGCTCCTTCTTCTGTCCCGGTTCGTGTTGAGCGCCGTCCTGCAGTACGGCCGTCGCTGGCAACCGGGGCGTGGAGCATCGGCAGGATTGGAATCCGTGTGGAGCGTCACTGATCCCCCTCTCAACGCGTTGAGGCGTGTGATCCCTCCGCTGCGAATTGGTACCGTGAGCATCGACCTGGCCTCCCTTGTGCTCCTGGTTATCCTGTTCGTGCTGATGGAGTTCGTGTTAGGGCCGTCGATCAGGGCATCTGCCTGATGACCGACGCGCTTTCGCGGCCGCAACTGACCCGAGGAGTTTCGATGCCGCTGACCCCGGCCGACGTCCACAACGTCGCCTTCAAAAAGCCGCCGATCGGCAAACGGGGGTATGACGAGGAGGAGGTCGACGCCTTCCTGGATGAGGTCGAGCGCGAGCTCGCCCGTCTCATCGAGGAGAACAACGAGCTGCGCGCCCAGGTGGAGCGCGGCGGCCGTGGCGGTGCCCCCGCCGGCCCCGGCGGCGACGCCCGACTGGCGGCGGAGCTCAACGACGGCAAGGCCCAGCTGGACCGGGTGCCGCGCGACAAGTCGGCGGCCGAGCTGGCTGCCCGCGCGATGCAGGCCGAGCTGGAGCAGG
>NZ_JAGPXZ010000835.1:0-2473 GCF_018070305.1 Micromonospora sp. M51
GCCGGGCACCGGCGAGTTCCCGAACCCGGGCAGGTCGAGCGCGATCACGTCGTGGTGGGCGGTGAGCCGGTCGAACACCGGCTCCCACGCCTGATGACGGTGACCGATGCCGTGGACGAGCACGAGCGGCTCCCCGCTGCCCGCCCGGCGGAAATGAACTGTCATGACCGCCCTCCCACCGACGTCCTGCCGAAGGACCGCCCGAGCTGGCGCACCTCGTCCTCCATCTGGTCGACCATCGTCCGGCCGCCGAACCTGGTGATCAACGCGTCCGTCAAGCCGCTCAGCACCACCGGTCGCAGCGCCTGCACCACGGCGAGCGAGCGTGGCACGTACACCTTGCGTCTGCGGCGCTCGACACCGCGCAGCAGGGCCTCGACGCACTGCTCGACCGGGACGACCGTGGACAGCGGCCGTGGCAGCCGGCGCAGCGCGGTGCGGAACGACGCCAGGTCGTCACGGATGTCGCGGACCAGGTCGGTGTCGATCCAGATCGGATGCGCGGTGCCGACGGTGACGCCCTGCGGGCGGGTCTCCAGGCGCAGCACGTTGGCGAACTGCTCCACCCCCGCCTTGGACGCGCAGTAGGCGGCCATGCCGGGCATCGCCGTGAAGGCCGCGGCGGACGAGACGATCAGGACGTGACCACGGGCGGCGGTGACGTGGGGCAGCGCCGCGCTGACCGTGCGGATCGCGCCGCAGAGGTTCACCTCGACGGTACGGACCAGCGCGTCGACCGGTCCCACGGCGACGGTGCCGAGGTTCGCGATGCCCGCGTTGGCCACGACGACGTCGATGCCACCGAAACGGTCCACGGTCGAGGTCACCGCGGCGTCCAACGCAGCCTGGTCGGTGACGTCGCACTCGTACCAGTGCGCGTCGAGGTCGGCGCTGAGCCGCTTGAGCAGCTCGCCCTCCAGGCCGACGAGGGCGACCCGGGCCCCGCGGGCGACGGCCTCGCGGGCCAGTTGCGCCCCGATGCCGCGCGCCGCGCCGGTGATGAGAATGGTCTTGCCGGCCAGGTCATAGCGCATCGGCATGCTCCCGTTCCGAGTCGTTGGGGGTGCTGCCGGCCGAAGCGGTCCGGTAGTCGGCCGGGCGGAAGCGGCGCAGACGCATCCGGAAGCTGGTGGCGAGGCCCGGCCAGACGGTGGTGTTGCGGCCGGTGGCGTCGAGATACCAGCTCGAACAGCCGGTCTGCCAGACGGTGCCGGCCATCTTCTGGTCGATCCGCTCGGTCCAGCGCTGTTGCGCCTGCGCGGTGGGCTCGATGGCCTGGATGCCCGTGGCCCGCATGTGCCGCAGGGCCGCGAGGACCAGGCGCAACTGCGCCTCGATCATCAGCACCACCGAGGTGTGCCCGAGCCCGGTGTTCGGGCCGAGCAGGAAGAACAGGTTGGGGAAGCCGGCGATGGTGGTGCCCCGGTACGCGTGCATGCTCGGGGTCCAGGCCTCGCTCAGGCTACGTCCGGCACGGCCGTGGATGCGCCGCACGACGGGGGAGTCGGTGACGTGGAAGCCGGTGCCGAAGATGACCGTGTCCGCCGCGTGGTGCACACCGTCGTCGGTGACGAGGCCGTCCGGCACGAGCCGGGCGATGCCGGCGGTCACCACGTCGACGTTGGGCCGGGTGAGCGACGGCCAGTAGTCGTTGGAGATCAGCACCCGCTTGCAACCCATCGTGTACCGGGGGGTGAGCTTGTCCCGCAGGTGCTGGTCGGGGACCTGCCGGCGCAGCGTACGCAGTGACAGCCGGGAGGCGAAGCGGTTGAGCGCCGGGTACAGGAAGCCCAGGCCCAGGCTCTCGCGGAGCAGATAGAGCCGTGCCCGGGCGAGGCGTTGCGCGCCGGGCACTGTGCGAAACGCGGCCTGCTCGACAGCGCTGATCCGGCGCGACAGCCTCGGCATGATCCACGCGGGGGTGCGCTGGAAGAGCGTCAGCTTCTCGACCGTCGGCTGGATCTGGGGCACGAACTGGACGGCGGAGGCGCCGGTGCCGATCACCGCGACGCGGCGGCCGGTGAGGTCGTGATCGTGCCGCCACCGCGCCGAGTGGAACACGGTGCCGGCGAACTCGTCGATCCCGGGCAGGTCGGGGATGGCCGGGTCGCTGAGCGGGCCGGCCGCACAGATCAGGACCCGGGCGGTGTGCTCGCCGCCGGAGGTGCGCAGCAGCCACCGTTGGCGCTGATCGTCCCACCTCGCCTCGTGCACCTCGTGGCGCAGCCGCAACCTCGGGCGGATCCCGAAGCGGTCGACGCAGCCGCGCAGGTAGTCCCAGATCTCCGGCTGACCGGAGAAGGTGTTGGACCAGTTCGGGTTGGGCGCGAAGGAGAACGAGTAGAGGTGCGACGGGACGTCGCAGGCGCAGCCGGGGTAGCTGTTGTCCCGCCAGGTGCCGCCGACGTCGTCACCCCGGTCGAAGACGAGAAAGTCGGTGAAGCCGGCCCGCTGCAGGCGGATGGCGGCGCCC
>NZ_JAGPXZ010000836.1:0-2471 GCF_018070305.1 Micromonospora sp. M51
CACCGCGACAGTGCCGGCGGGGCGCGGACCGGTGTCGCTACGGGTGCACGCCGCCGACCGGGCCGGGAACACCGTCGACCCGACCGTGCTCCAGGCGTCCGGGCTGCGCTGACGCGGCGTGGGCGGGGCGGCCTGGCCGTCCCGCCCGGTCGGCGCGGGTCCGCCGTCGGGGTCGACGGCGGGCCCTCGCGGCGTCAGAGCCAGCCGCGGCGGGCGACCTGGAACGCCAACCCGGGCCGGGTGTCCACGCCGGCGGCGGCCATCAGGTCGGCGATGCGCCGTTGCACGGTCCGTCGGCTCACCCCGAGCTGGGAGGCGATGGACTTGTCCGGTACGCCCGCCACGAACAGCGACAGCAGCCGCGCCTCGTCGGCGTCGGGCTGGTAACCGTCGCCCGGATGGCACTCGGGCTCCGGCCGTCGACCCTCGGGGGCCGCGACGGCGAGCGGGTCGTCGAGCCGCAGCCGGGTGGCCACCCGCCAGTGACTCTCGAAGAGGGCGAGCAGGGCGTCGAGCAGTTGACTGCGCCCGATCACGGCGGCGCTCGGTTCGCCGCCGGCACGGTCGGGCACCAGCGGGCAGATGGCGGTGCGGGCGTCCACGATGGCCAGTCGGACCGGCAGCCGGTCCAGGACGCGGGCCTGCTCACCGGCGGCGACGCCCTTGGCCAGGTCGGCCAACGCGCCCGGCTCCAGCAGCAGGTCACGCTCGTAGATGGCCCGGTAGCTCACCCCACGGGCCAGCGCGTCGAACTCCTCGACGTTCTCCGGGCCGGCCATGGCCAGGGGATTGGCCCGGCAGAACCAGAGCACCTCGGTACGCGCCGAGTTCTGCAGGTCACGCAGGCGGTCCCGGAGGACCCGGCCACCGGTGATCACCTCCACGAGGTGGTCGACGTGGTGCCGGCGCAGCCCGGAGCGGTATTCCTCGGCCAGTTGGGTGACCAGCCGGCGGGCCGCCTCCAGGTCCTCCTGGCGGCGCAGCAGCGTCCCGCCGAGGGCGACGTCCGGGGCGGTCGGGCGCAGCGGGGCGTCCGGGTCGTTGTCGGTGGGCTGCACGAGGCCCTTGCCGCGCAGCGTCTCGACCTGGGCGACGACCTGCTCACGGGGGCGGTGCAGGCGATGGACCAACTCGTCGATGCGGGCCGTGGTGAGCTGGAGCAGGCAGCGGTAGAGCTCCTCCTCAGCCGGGGTCAGGCCGATCACGTCCAACACGGGGCAGAACTGTACGTCGGCCGGGTGCGGGCCGTGCCCGGGCCCGTCGGCTGGTCAAGTGTCGGGCCTCGCGTCTACTGTCGGTGGCTGTGCTGGAAGAGCTGCGCATCACCGGGCTGGGCGTCATCGAGGACACCACGCTGCCGTTGACCGGCGGCATGAACGTCATCACCGGCGAGACCGGTGCGGGCAAGACGATGGTGGTGACCGGCCTCGGCCTGCTCTTCGGCGGCCGGGCCGACGCCGGGCGGGTCCGCGCCCAACCCGGCCGGGCGGTGGTGGAGGGGCGGTTGCGGCTGCACGGGCGGGTCGCCGACGCCGTGCACGCGCGGATCACCGAGGCCGGTGGCGAGCCCGACGAGGACGGCACGGTGCTGCTGAGCCGCACGGTCACGGTGGAGGGGCGCTCGCGCGCCCACGTCGGCGGCCGGAGCATGCCGGTGTCGATGCTCGGTGAGGTCGGCGAGCAGGCGGTGGCCGTGCACGGTCAGTCCGACCAGTTGCGACTGCTGCGCCCGGCCGAGCAGCGGGCCGCACTGGACCGGTTCGCCGGCCCCGCGCACGAGAAGCTGCTCGACGCGCTGCGGGAGGCGTACACGGGGTGGCGTCGGGTGGTCGACGACCTGGCCGACCGGCGGCGCAACGCCCGTGAGCGCAACCAGGAGGCCGACCTGCTGCGGCTGGGCCTCGACGAGATCACCCGGGTCGACCCGCAGCCCGGCGAGGACGACGAGCTGAAGACCGAGGCGCAGCGGCTGGAGCACGCCGAGGGCCTGCGGACGGCCGCGCAGATCGCCCAGCAGTGCGTGGCCGGTGGCGCGGAGGTCACCGACGACGAGACCCCGGACGCGGCGGCACTGCTGGGCACCGCCCGGCGGACCCTGGAGGCGCAGTCCGGCACCGATCCGGCGCTCGGTGAGCTGGCGGCCCGCCTGGAGGAGGCGGCCACCCTGGTCACCGACGTGTCCGCGGAACTGTCGACGTACCTGGCGACGCTGGACGCGGACCCGGCCCGGTTGCAGCACGTCTACGAGCGGCGGGCGGCGCTGCGCGCGTTGACCCGTAAGTACGCCGACGACGTGGACGGGGTGATCGCCTGGGCTGACCGGGCGCGCACCCGACTGTCCGACCTGGACATGTCCGACGACGTGTTGGACGAGTTGGAGCGGGAGGGTCAGCGGCTCGCCGTCGAGGTGGCCGACCTCGCCGGCCGGGTGTCCGCCTCCCGGCAGGAGGCGGCGATCCGCTTCGCCGACC
>NZ_JAGPXZ010000837.1:0-2470 GCF_018070305.1 Micromonospora sp. M51
GGCCTCGAGGCGGGCGGCGGAGAGGATGCCCTCCGACTCGCGCTTGGCCTCGTTGCGGTGGTCGTTGGCCTGCTCCTCGGCGAGCCGCAGGATCTGCTCGACGCGGGTGCCGAGCCCGGAGAGGGTGGGCCGGCTGTTCTCTTCGAGCTGCTTGTTCGTGTCGGTGAGCTTCTGCTCCAGCGCACTCATGCGCTGCTCGGCCTGGCGGAGCCGACGCTGGGCGTCGTTCATCCGCTGCTCGGCCTCGGCACGGGCCTGCTCGGACTGGGTCAGCGCGGCGGTCATCCGGCCGAGGAAGTCGTCGACCTGATGAGTGTTGTATCCGCGCAGGCCAACGGTGAAATCTGGCTGCGAGTTCGCGTTATCGAAGAACGCGAGAGGGGAGGACTGCTGCTGGGGCATTGGGACATACTGGCAGACGCCCCAGGGTGCTTCGCAAGAGCGGTGGGAAGCTTTCGTGCCCTCTTTACATGGTCAACTCCTGGTGTCGACGAGGTCGGACCAATCGGCGATCTTGGCAGGTCCCGGCCTGTCGGACGCCACGCAGCGTGACGCGGAAAAGGGCCCCGGGGTTACCCCGAGGCCCTTTGTTCGATCCGGGTGGGTTATCCGCTAATGAGGGCGGAAGAACAATGAGCGATCATCGCAATGGTCATCCCGCGTTCCCCCGTCCGGCCGGTCAGTGACCGCGGAACCGGTTGATCGCGTCCTCGTGTCGCGTACGCCCAGCCCGTCGGCGGGCGCGAGGCAGCGCACGCCGACCTTGCCCTGGTGGGCGTTGCGGTGCACCTCGTACGCGGCCTGGCCGGTCTGCTCCAACGGGTAGGTGCGGGACACCGTCGGGTGCACCTTGCCGAGCGCCACCAGGCGGTTGGCCTGCCACGCCTCGTGGTAGTTGGCGAAGTGGCTGCCGACGATCCGCTTGAGGTGCATCCACAGGTAGCGGTTGTCGTACTGGTGCTGGAAGCCGCTCGTGGAGGCGCAGGTGACGATGGTCCCACCGCGTCGGGCCACGTAGACGCTGGCGCCGAACGTCTCCCGTCCCGGGTGCTCGAACACGATGTCCGGGTCCTCGCCGCCGGTCAGCTCGCGGATCCGCTCGCCGAAGCGCCGCCACTCGTCCGGGTCCTGGGTCTCCTCGTCCTTCCAGAAGCGGAAGCCCTCAGCGGCCCGGTCGATGACGAGATCCGCGCCCATCCGGCGGCACAGCTCGGCCTTCTCCGGTGAGGACACCACGCAGACCGGGATCGCGCCGCCGTTGAGCGCCATCTGCGTGGCGTACCCGCCGAGGCCGCCGGAGGCGCCCCAGATCAGCACCACGTCGCCCTGTTTCATGTTGGCGCCGTGGTGCGAGACGAGCTGCCGGTACGCGGTGGAGTTGACCAGCCCGGGGCTGGCCGCCTCCTCCCAGCTCAGGTGCCGTGGCTTGGGCATCAGCTGGTTGGCCTTGACGATGGCCAGCTCGGCGAGCCCGCCGAAGTTGGTCTCGAAGCCCCAGATCCGCTGCTGCGGGTCGAGCATGGTGTCGTCGTGGCCGGCCGCGTCCTCCAGCTCGACGGAGAGGCAGTGCGCGACCACCTCGTCGCCGGGCGCCCAGCGGGTCACCCCGGGGCCGGTGCGCAGCACCACGCCGGCCGCGTCCGAGCCGACCACGTGGTACGGCAGGTCGTGCCGGCGGGTCAGCTCGGAGACCCGGCCGTAGCGCTCCAGGAACCTGAAGGTGGACACCGGCTCGAAGATGCTTGTCCACACCGTGTTGTAGTTGATCGCGCTGGCCATCACCGCGATCAGCGCCTCACCCGGCGCCAGCTGCGGTGTCGGCACCTCCTGCACGTGCAGTGCCTTGCGCGGGTCCTTGTCCCGGGTGGCCATGCCGTCGAACATCCGGGCTTCCTCGGCGCGGACGACCACGCCCCGGTAGCTCTCCGGTACGGGCAGTCCGGCGACGCCGGCGAGTTCGCGGTCCGGATCGTTCGATTCCTCCGCCGCCATGATCGCTTCGAGGATGTCCTGCACGGTGACCTCCGGTTCGTCCGCACCCGCACGGGCCCGGGTGCTGCCATCGTCGGCGCCGGTGGGCACGACCGCCATGTCGGCATTCGACACATCCGGCACCGGTCGCGCTCCTGTGGGGCCGGACGTTACTGAACGGTAGCTAGGCCGGGAAGTCCTCTGTGAAAAACTGCATCCACCGATGCGTGAAGGTGTCCGGCCACCCCGCCAACCGCGCACTGACGTGCGCGCGCAGCCCCCGCGATCCCCAGCCCGCCCCCGACCCGCGCCCGCCCTCGACCCGCGCCCGCCCTCGACCCGCGCCCGCCCTCGACCCGCGCCCGCCCTCGACCCGCCCCCCCGGCCCGCCGACTCGTCAAGATCGTGCTCGATCCTTGATGTAGTGGTGTCACGGCGGTGGGAGACCACTAGATCCCTGTTGCAGCGCGATCACGGCGTGCGGCGTGCGGCGTGCGGT
>NZ_JAGPXZ010000838.1:0-2468 GCF_018070305.1 Micromonospora sp. M51
CATGATCACCGTGGGCGGCTGCTTGGCGAACTGGAGCCGTCGCCCCTCACCGCCGAGCACGTTGATCAGCTCTTCGTTGACGATCTTGATGATCTGCTGGGCCGGGTTCAGCGCCTGCGAGACCTCCGCGCTGCGGGCGCGCTCCTTGACGGCCGCGATGAAGCCCTTGACCACCGGCAGCGCGACGTCCGCCTCCAGCAGCGCGAGGCGGATCTCGCGCGCGGTGGCGTCGATGTCGGCGTCGGTGAGCCGCCCCTTGCCGCGGAGATTGGTGAAGATCCCGGACAGGCGGTCACTCAAGGTGTCAAACACGCGAACATCCCGTTTGTCAGTGTTCCGGCGGGCACAACACGGCCGGCACTGCGGAGTCCGACCACCGCTAGGGTAGCCGCCCGGCCGCAAGGCCGCTGGCGGCCCGGCCTCACCCCGAGACCAAGCCCGATTGGTACGCGAAGACGACGAGCTGGGCCCGGTCCCGGGCCCCCAGCTTGCCCATCGCCCGGCTGACGTGGGTCCGCGCGGTCGCCGGGCTGACCACCAACCGTGCCGCGATCTCCTCGTTGTTCAGGCCCTCACCGACCAGGCCGACGACCTGACGCTCCCGATCGGTCAGCGTGTCCAGCCGGGGGTGCGGACGGAGGACCCGGGACGGCCGGGTGGCGAACTCCCGTACCACCCGACGGGTCACCGACGGCGACAGCAGCGCCTCCCCCTCGGCGACCAGCCGGATCGCGCGCAGCAGCTCGGCCGGCCTGGTGTCCTTGGTGAGGAACCCGCTGGCACCGTGGCGCAGCGCGTCGAAGACGTACTCGTCCAGCTCGAACGTGGTGAGCACCACCACCCGCGTACCGGTCAGGTCGCTGTCGGCGACGATCCGGCGGGTCGCCTCGATGCCGTCGATGCCGGGCATCCGGATATCCATCAGCACCACGTCCGGCCGTTCCCGGCGGGCCAACTCGACCGCCCGCAGCCCGTCGGACGCCTCGCCGGCCAACGCCAGGTCGTCCTCGCTCTCCACCAGCGCACGCAGTCCGAGCCGGACCAGGTCCTGGTCGTCGGCGATCAGCACCCGGATCACGTCGCCGGCCCCACGGGCAGCCCGGCGTACACCCGGAACCCGCCACCGGGGCGCGGCCCGGTGCTCAACCGCCCACCCAACGCCGCGACCCGCTCCCGCATCCCGGCCAGACCGTGACCGTCGTCGGCCGGCACGGTCCCGGCCCGGCCCGGCCCCACCCCCCGGTCGGTGACCTCGACGGTCACCTCGTCCGCGCGGTAGTCCACCGTCACCTGCGCGCTCGACACCCCCGCGTGCCGCAGCACGTTGGTCAACGCCTCCTGCACCACCCGGTACGCGGCCAGGTCCACAGCTGCCGGCAACTCCCGGGGGTCACCCACCACGCGCACCTCGACGGCGAGCCCCGCCCCGGCGAGCCGGTCGCGCAGCGCGGGGAGTCGGGCCAGGCCGGGTACCGGCTCGCGCTCGGCGCCACGCCGTACCGCGCCCAGGGTGACCCGCAGCTCGTCCAGGGCCTCGCGGCTGGTCCGGCTGATCGCGGTCAGGGCCACCTCGGCCTGTTCCGGGCGCTTCGGCAGCAGGTGCAGGGCGATCTCGGCCTGCATGCTGATCGCGGCGAGCCCGTGCCCGACCACGTCGTGCACCTCCTGCGCGATGCGCAGCCGCTCCTCGTCGGCCTGCCGTCGGGCCTGTTCGGCACGGCCGCGGGCCGCCTCGGCACGGGTACGTGCCGCCGTCTCACGGCTCACCCGCACCACCACCCCCACCGCGAACGGTACGACCACCCAGGCCGACGCGGGCAGCACTCCCGTCCAACCCGGCGCCGGCCCCCGGCCGGAAAAGACGTGCGCCAACAACAGCACGAACGCGCCACCGGCGGCGAGCGCCGCCGGGCGCACCGGCAGCCGCACCGCCACGCTGTACACCGCGATCAGGAACGTCAGCAGAATCGGCCCGTACGGGTAGCCGATCAGCAGGTACGTCGAGGTGGCCACGGTGACCACGGCGAGGGTGACGACCGGAGCGCGCCGCCGGACCAGCAGGGCGAGCGCGGCGACGGCGATCAGCGCCCGACAGGCGGCGTCCACCGGCCTCGACCCCGGCTGGTTGTTCCCGGCCAGACCGGTGGCGAGCAGCCCGAAGCCGAGCAGGACCAGGGCGAGCACGGCGTCTGCCGCCTGCTCGCGCCACCGCCACTGCCACTGCCCGCCTGGTCGCATGGCCGTCATTCTGCCCGCGCCGACGCCCCTCGACGTGCGTCCACGAGCGGCACCGCCGCTACGCCCCCGGACGTACCCGCCACAGGGACAGAACTCCCGATCGCAGCGCGCTGCCGGCAGACACCCTCACGAGCGTGATGCCTCACAGGCATCACCATGACTGTGAGGCATCACCCTCGGGGGAGTGACCGGGCTGGCACAACGACCGACGGTGCCGTCGTGGGTCACAC
>NZ_JAGPXZ010000839.1:0-2465 GCF_018070305.1 Micromonospora sp. M51
GCCAGCTACCTCGGCGTCGGACCGTGCCACACCACCAGCACCAAGACCGGTCTGCCGGATCCCATCGGGCCCGCCGGGGTACGTGCCGTCGTCGACGCCGTCGACGTGCCGGTCATCGCGATCGGTGGAGTGACCGCCGCCCGGGTGCCGGCGCTGCGGGCCGCCGGGGCGTACGGGGTGGCGGTGGTCGGTGCCGTCTCCGCCGCCGCCGACCCGGCACTGGCGACCGCCGCGCTGATCGAGGCCCTGACGTGCTGACCGGCCGGTTCCCGTCAGCGCCGTCGAGCGACCGGGTCCGGCCGGACGTGGCAGTGGTGGGGGCGGGGCCGATCGGGCTCGCGATCGCCTGGCGCTGCGCCGCGCGAGGGCTGCGGGTGGCGGTGCACGATCCCGCACCCGGCTCGGGGGCGTCGTCGGTGGCCGCCGGGATGCTCTCCCCGGTCGCCGAGGCGTACTTCGGCGAACGGCAGCTGACCGCGTTGCTGGTGGCGTCCGCCGAGCGCTGGCCGGCGTTCGCCGCCGAGCTGACCGAGGCGACCGGAGTCGGGATCGGCTACCGGACCGAGGGCACACTGATGGTCGGCCTCACCGGCGACGACCTGGCCGAGGCGCGCCGGCTCTGGGCGTACCAGCAGGGGTTGGGCCTGCCGGTGACGCCGCTGCGCCCCAGCGAGCTGCGCGACCGCGAACCGGCGCTCGCCCCCCGGGTGCGCGGCGGCGCGCTCGCGCCCACCGACCACCAGGTCGACCCCCGGCTGCTGGTGCCGGCGCTGCGCACGGCCGCGCAGCGGGCCGGCGTGGTGCTCGTGCCGCAACCGGTCCGGCAGCTGTCCGATCTGGACGCCGGTGTCACGGTGGTCGCCGCCGGCTGCGGGGCCGCCGCGCTCACCGGCCTGCCGGTGCGGCCGGTGAAGGGTCAGATCCTCCGGCTCCGCGCGCCCGACGGCCTCGCGCCGGGCTTCCGGCACGTGATCCGGGGGTACGCCGACGGCGAGCACGTCTACCTGGTGCCCCGCGACGACGGCGAGGTGGTGCTCGGCGCGACTGTCGAGGAGCGGTCGGACACCACGGTCACCGCGGGCGCGGTGCAGCGGCTGCTGCGCGCCGGGGTCGACCTGCTGCCCGAACTGGCCGAGTACGACCTGGTCGAGGCCGTCGCCGGGCTGCGCCCGGGCACCCCGGACAACGCGCCGATCCTCGGCCCGCTGCCCGACCGGCCGGACGTGCTGGCCGCCACCGGGCATCACCGGCACGGCATCGTGCTCACCCCGATCACCGCCGACCTGATCGCCGACCTGGTGCTCGGCGGCGGACCCGACCCACTGCTCACGCCCTTGCGGGCGGACCGCTTCGGCCCGACCGGTGCCGTCGTGGGCGGACCTGAACCGACGATGGAGGGGGACCCGTGGAGTTGACGGTGAACGGGGCCGGGCGCAGCGTTCCCGCCGGCGCGTCAGTGGCGGACCTGGTCGGCGACATCGTGCCGCACCCACGGGGGGTGGCGGTCGCGGTCAACGGCGAGGTGGTGCCGCGCACCGGCTGGCCTACCCGGGCGCTGCGAGACGGTGACCGGGTCGAGGTGCTCACCGCGGCGCAGGGCGGGTGAGCGGCGTGCCGTTCGAGCTGGGTGGGGAGACCTTCACCTCACGGTTGATCCTCGGCACCGGCGGCGCCGCGAACCTGCACGTGTTGGAGCAGGCGATCCGGGCGTCCGGCACCGAGCTGGTCACAGTGGCGCTGCGCCGGGTGGGCACCGCGCCGGGCTCCACCGGTGGACTGCTGGAACTGCTGGACCGGTGCGGCGTACGCCTGCTGCCGAACACCGCCGGCTGCCACACCGCGACCGAGGCGGTGAAGGTGGCCCGGCTGGCCCGGGACGCGTTCGACACCGACTGGGTCAAGCTGGAGGTGATCGGCGACGAGCGGACCCTCCTGCCCGACGGGGTGGAGTTGCTCCGCGCCGCCGAGGAGTTGGTCGCCGACGGCTTCACCGTGCTGCCGTACACCAGTGACGACCCGGTGCTCGCCCGCCGCCGGCCCGTACCCACCGCCACCCCACCAGCTGGTCGGCCGCTCCTGCCACAACCAGACCGAGCTGACCCGCCTCACCACCGAGCACTACGCCACCATCTCCCCGATCTGGCCCACGAAGACAAAACCGGGTTACGGCCCACCCCTGGACGTCGCGGGGCTGGGCAGCCTGGTCCGCTCCAGCCCGGTGCCCCTGCTCGCCCTCGGCGGCATCGAGACACCAGAACAGGTAACCGCCTGCGTCGAGGCGGGAGCCGTCGGAGTAGCAGTCCTGGGCGCACTGATGCGAGCCAAAGACCCCGCCGAAACAGCCGCCACCCTGACCAGCGCCTATGCCAAGGCGGTCACCCCCAAGCTGACCCAAACCCGGCACGGGGTCAGCCAGGTCCCCACGTCAGGGCTGCGGCCGACCCTGCCCACGCAGGGATCAAGCC
>NZ_JAGPXZ010000084.1:0-12973 GCF_018070305.1 Micromonospora sp. M51
CCGCAGTGGAGCTGCGCGGCCTGTTCCCCCGCCGGGTGCCGTACCTCTTCGCCGACTTCTGAGCACGGTTTGCCGCCCGCACCCCACCGGGTACGGTCCCCGGAATGCCAGAGTGGTTGCAGGCGGGCGGATGGGGACTGCTGGCCGGGTCGGCGCTGCTGATCGGGGCGGCGGTCGGCTGGTTCGTCCGCGTCCCACAGCGGCTCACCGCGTCGGTGATGGCGTTCGGCGCGGGGGTGCTGCTCTCCGCGGTCTCCTACGAGCTGATCGAGGTCGCCCACGACCAGGGCGGACTGCTGCCCACGGTGATCGGCGCGGCCGGTGGCGCGGCTGCCTACACCCTCGCCAACGTGGCGCTGGCCCGGCGCGGCGCGCGGCACCGCAAGCGGTCCGGCGACCAACAGCCCTCCGAGGGTGAGCAGCCCGGCTCCGGGTCGGCGATCGCGGTCGGCGCGCTCCTCGACGGCGTACCGGAATCGGTGGTGATCGGCGCCAGTCTGCTCAGCGGTGGTGCGGTCAGCCTGGTCACGGTGGCGGCGGTGTTCCTCAGCAACGTTCCGGAGGGGTTGTCCAGCGCGGCCGGCATGCGGCAGGCCGGCCGCACCCGACGGTACGTGTTCCTGCTCTGGACCGGGATCGCGCTGGTCAGTGGCGTCGCCGCGCTGGTCGGCAACACTTTGCTGGGCGGCGCGCCGCCGGAGGTGCTGGCCGCCATCACGGCGTTGGCCGCCGGGGCGATCCTCGCCATGATCACCGACACCATGGTCCCCGAGGCGTTCGAGAACGCGCACCTGCTGGTCGGTCTGATCACGGTCGCCGGCTTCCTGACCGCCTTCGCCCTCTCCCACACCTGATCACCGGTCACCGCGCCACATCCGGCGCGGCGGCGGGCGCGGCTTGGCGGCGGGCGGCGGGCGCGGCTTGGCAGCGAGCGGCGGGCGTGGCTTGGCGGCGGGCGGCGGTTTAGCAGTGCATTAAGCCGGCTCGGCGGATTCGTCACGGCGCGGTCGCGGCTCCTAGCATCACCTGGTGCGCATGACGTCGCTTGCCGCTCTCCTCGTCCTCGGTGTCGCCACCGCGACCCTGCCCGGCTGCGCGTCCGACGACCCGGCCCCCGCCTTCGAGGCCGGCTCGACCGCTTCGCCGACCGCTTCTCCGACCGGGGGTCAGAGCGCAGCGCCGCAGGCCCGGGACGGCCTCGGAGGCCCCGGGGCCAGCGCGAGCCCGAAGCCCGCCAACAAGGTGCTCACTGCCGGCAACCCGAACGGCAAGGCGGCCGTGCCGGCCGAGGCCCGGGCGGTGGACACCTCGAAGCCGACCCGGACCATCGGCACCGGCACCGCGGCGAGCTGCACCTCGGCGGCGGTGGTGAAGGCGGTGGCGGCCGGCGGTGTCATCACGTTCAACTGTGGACCCGCCCCGGTGACCATCAAGATGACCGCCACCGCGAAGGTCCGCAACGCCAACGGGCCGAAGGTCGTGCTGGACGGCGGCGGCACTGTCACGTTGAGCGGCCAGGGGCAGCGCCGGATCCTCTACATGAACACCTGCGACCAGGCCCAGGGCTTCACCACCTCGCACTGTCAGAACCAGGATCACCCGCAGCTCACCGTGCAGAACCTGACCTTTGCCGACGGCAACTCCACGGGCGAGAAGGCCGAGGGCGGCGGCGGTGGGGCGATCTTCGTACGCGGCGGGCGGCTGAAGGTGGTCAACTCGCGCTTCGTCCGCAACCGCTGCGACCGTACCGGCCCCGACCTGGGTGGCGCGGCCGTGCGGGTGCTGAGCCAGTACGAGAACAAGCCGGTGTACGTGGTGGGCAGCACCTTCGACGGCGGTTCCTGCTCCAACGGAGGGGCGCTGAGCAGCATCGGCGTGTCGTGGGTGGTGCTGAACAGTCTGCTGAGGAACAACGAGGCGATCGGCAACGGCGCCAACCCGGCGAAGTCCGGCACGCCCGGCGGCGGCAGCGGCGGCGCGATCTACTGCGACGGCAACGAGTTCACCGTACGGATCGCCCGCACCATCATCGAGAACAACAAGGCCAACGAGGGCGGCGGCGCGGTCTTCTTCGTGAGCAACAACCGCACCGGCACGATGAGGATCGAAAACTCGACGCTGCGCCGCAACCCCAGCGCCAAGTTCGAGACCCGCGGCTTCCCCGGAATCTTCTTCCTGGGCGCCCGCAACCCCACAGTGACAGCCTCCACCCTCTCCTAACCCCACCCACCCCTGCCAGCGCGCCCGCGCCCCGCGCCCCGCGCCCCGCCCGCGCACTGCCCTGCGCCCGCGCCCCGCCCTGCGCCGGTGATCTAGAGGTTTCGGTCAACTGGGCGGCGTTTTTGGCCCGACACCTCTTGATCAACACAGTGGGGTGGGGGGGTTAGTAGGGGTTTCCCTGGCCTGGGGGGCGGGCGTGCAGGAGGGCAGCGGGGCGGCCGGGCAGGTCCCGGGCGCCGGACATCGGTGGGCTCGCCGTGTGGTCGCCGTCGGCCATGCCGGCGAAGAGTTCCCTGAGCGCCGTCAGCGCACTGATCTTTGGCTGCCAGCCCAGCTCGGTCTCCGCGCGCTCGCTGGACATCAGCGGGGCGTTCAGACCCAGCTCCACCCAGCCCGCGTCGACCGGTTGCAGCCGCGCCCGCCAGGTCAGCGCGGCCGCCGCGCGCAACACCGGCGCGGCGACCGGCACCGTCCAACCGTGGAAGTGCCGGGCCACCAGCTCCGGAGTGAGCACCGGGTCCGCGGCGACGTTGAAGGCGCCGCGCGCATCACCCAACACCGCCCGGGCGTACGCATCGGCCACGTCGTCGGCGTGCACCGCCTGCATCCGCAACCGACGGTTCGTCGGCACCAGCGGGATCCGGCCGAAGCGCAACAACCGCACCGGCGCCAGCGGGCCGAGGAAGTACCGCGTGATCTCCGCACCGGCCGCCCGCTGGAAAATCAACCCAGGTCGCATGCGCACCACCCGCAGCGTCGGGTGATCGCGCTCGACCTGGTCCAGCAACGCCTCCACCTCGGCCTTGTGCTCGCTGTACGACGAGCCGGGCACACCGGTCGCCGGCCACCGCTCACTGATCGGGTGGTCCTTCGGGCCGGGCGCGTAGGTGCCGACCGACGAGGCGTACACCAGGGCCGGCACGCGCGCCCCGACCACCGCGTCGATCACCGCCCGGCTGCCCTCGACGTTGGTCCGGCGTAGCACCCGCTGGTCGTGGCTGGGCTGGATCTGCCAGGCCAGGTGCACCACCGCGTCCGCACCCGCGAACACCTCGGCGAGCTGACCGGTCGCGCTCGGCGCGCCGATGTCGCAGGAGTGCCACTCCACCTGGTCGTACGGCTCACCGGCGTCCGGGCCGGGCAACCGTCGTACGACCCCGGCCAGCTCCACGCCCCGCTCCCGGCGCAGCCGCCGCAGCAGCGCCGTACCGACGTTGCCACTGGCCCCCACCACCACGATCCGCATGCCCGACCCCGTACCCGCCCAGCCGCAGCTCAACCACCCACCCGCAGCGCCCCGCGCAGCGCACGGCCCTCGCCCCGCTCCCTTGATCGACTCGACTTCCTGAAAGTCGGGGCATCACCGCGCGCAGAACACCCCGATTTCCTGAAACCCGAGTCGATCAAGGCCGCGGGGAATGCCGTACCCAGCCGTGCTTCTCCTTCCCCCGCCGGCCAGCGGTGGCGGCCAGGCAGCGTGGGCAGATCCAGCCCACCGCGTCCGCCTCGGTCAGCACGTCAGTGCCGGAGTAGTCGAAGCGCACATGCGGGAAGCGCCGCAGCCGGGTCCGGCTCAGCGCCAGGCCACAGACCGTCTGGTTCTGGCCGGGCAGCCAGGCGTGCACCTCCCCACCCGGCTGGCGTACGCCATCGGGCCCGACCTCCTCCCCGGAGGCCGCCACGGCCGGCACGCTGCTCGATCCCATGCCGGTCCTGGTTCCCCGCCGGCCCACACTCATGCGAGGCCTCGAACACCGCCTCATCGCCGACCGTGCGAATTCAGGTCGCTGTCGTTGCAGTCGATCGGTGGCCGCAGGTCGGGCAGGCCTTGTCGAGCACCTGTCGACGTACGCTCTGGTGGCGTGCGGACTGGCCGGCGATGGCCGCCGCCAGCAGTGCCGCACCGACAAGAAGGATCGTCCCGGTTGTGGTGGCGTAGGCCGCCGCGCCCGGTCCGCCTCCCCGACTGCCCCAGATCCCTTGGCTGAGCTGGTCGGCGCCGAACAGGCCAGCCGGGGTGGCGAGCAGCAGGGCCGCCCAGAGGCCGGCGTCGTCGGCTCGCAGGGCGCGGCCGAGCCCGACGAGCAGGACCAGCGCGAACATCAACCCCCCGGCCATGGCCAACAGTTCGGGCGTCGAGCCGTACGACGTGAACATGTTGCCGCCGTTCTCGGCGGCGCTGAACGCCACGGACGCGGCCGCCACAGCGCCGGCCGTGAGCGGCGGCAGGCTACGCGCGGCCCAGCCGGGATGGGCGGGCAGTGCGAGCGTGGCCAGGCCGAGCGCGACGGCGGGGATCAGCACGAACATCGGCGGTCGGGGTTGTCCGGCGAGGGCGGCCACGGGCGGCACGGCGATGGTCAGCAGGAGACCACAGGCTGCGGCGATTCGGGTCCAGGAGCCGGGCAGCACCGTGGCGGTGAGGCCGACGAGCAGCCAACCCAGCCAGATGACAGCGCCGAGGGTCTGGAACGGGCCGACCGGGTCCAGCCTGGCGAGGCGGGGGTCTTCGAACTCGACCTGCAAGAGGAGGAAGGCGGCGACCGCGACGAGGGTGCTCAGCGCGGCGGTCGCGGCCAGTGGGAAGGCGGCCGCCAGCCCAAGTGCGCCGTACCCGCGTAGTCGCTCCCGAATTCCGGCGCCGAGCAGGTCGAGGGCGTCGTGTGGGGACGGCCAGCGCCGCCCCGGTTCGACGGTGTCGAGGTACGTCCCGACGATCTCGTCGCCCCGCTCGGCCTGGTAGTCACCCGGGTAGGCCCACAGCAGTCGCCGGTAGCGGGACTCCAGCGGCGACCCGGCCTGCTCCGGGGCAGGGTTGGGCTGATTCATGCCGGGCCTCCGGTCGGTCGAAGGATGGGGCGGGCCGCCGTTCCGGGGACGGTGAGAGGGCCGCGTGCGGTGCCGCCAGCGGGGCGGGTGCCCGCAGGTCGAACAGCCAACCGCTGGGTGGCGGCCTCGACGTTGCGGCGCAGTCGTTCGGTCTCGGCGGTGAGCACTGACCGGCCCGCGTCGGTGAGCCGGTAGTAGCGGCGCAGCCGTCCCTCGACGACCTCCTCGCGGTCCCGCTCGACCAGCCCTTCGTCGGTGAGGCGGTCGAGTGCGCCGTAGAGGGTGCCGGGCCGCAGCGCCAGCCGCCCGCCGGAGAGGGCCGCGACGTCGCTGATGATGCCGTAGCCGTGCATGGATTCCCGCGCGAGGGCGGTGAGGATCAGGAAGGTGGGTTCCCGCAGTGGCGTGGGTGTGGCCATGGCCTCAATATATCGGTGATGAAGCTATGTCGGTGACAAAGCGGTGTGGAAGTTCCTTCCAGCGTCGGTGCCGTCCCGGGCTTAGATCAACATCACTGGCCCAGAGCGGGGGCGGACATCAGCCGGGGCGTAGACGTTCGGGTAACCTGAGCGCGCGGGCCGCTAGCTCAATGGCAGAGCTGTGGACTTTTAATCCATAGGTTCAGGGTTCGAGTCCCTGGCGGCCCACCATTCGGCGCCTCTGAGCGCGACAGCTCCAACCGAAGATCATCGGGCACGGCCAGGGCACAACTCAGGCATGATCTTGGCTTCCGAGATGTGCAAACGAGTTGCCGTCCGCCGGCCGCAGAAGGTTGCCGACCAGGCGGCGCGGGCGGCCCTCCTCCGGTGGGACCTGCGTGACGGATCGGTCTCAGGGCATGCGTGACGTGTCCCGGCTAGACGATCTACGGCCAGTCGTAGATTCTTCTGACAGGCGGCTGTGCCGTGCGCCGTGACGGAGCAGGAGAAGCCCGAAGGCGCCCGATATCGCAACAGCGGTCAGGCCAAGGACGGCTGCGGTTGGGGCTCCTCGGGTAGCGCCGTAACCCGCGCCTGCCGCGACAATTCCGGCGGCGCTCGCCGCTGCCGACACCTGGGGCAGTGTGAGCATCGGGAGCACGCCGCGTGCCGACCACGTGAACACGCCTCTGACAAGGATGACGGCCAGCGCGACAAGGCAAGGCCACACCATCCAACGAGCGGCCGTCGACCTGCCGGTGTCTACCGCGAACCAACCAACCAGCAACACGATCGCGGCCGGAAGGATCACCAGGTGCATCGCGACGGCTAGCTTCCGGCGATGGAGCCTTCGATATTGCCTGGCCAGGTGCCGTGCAGGGGCACTGTCCGGATTCACGGTGAGCGCCCGATCGATGAGCTCCTTGAACCGCGCTACGTCGCGATCGACCTCGACGACGTTCCGGGCGAGCAGGGTCAGCGCCTCGTGGTCATCGGGTGCAAGCTCCACCGCGCGCTTCGCGTCGGCATACGACTCCCGGTCCCGCTTGAGCATGAGAAGAGCGAGCGCCCGGTAGCGGTAGGCAGCCACATCCTCGGGGTGGATGTCGATTGCTCGACCAGCCGCATCGACCGCAGCGGCATGGTCGCCGAGTCCAATCAGGGCGCCGGCGAGGCGGCGCCAGGCAATGGCGTCATCCGGGCGGGCGTTCAGGTGCTCGCGCAGCAGTTCGATGGCGGGCCCGAACTGCTCGGCCCGAACCAGCTCGCGCGCACGCGCGACCGCATCGTCGCCGTTTCCGGACTGCGGTTCCATGCCGCTGCTCCCTATCCCCGCCTGATCAGCCTGGCAGGCGGTACGCGCCTCTGATCGGCCCGACCCCTACATGGTCATCATGGCTCGTGCCTGTCGGCCGGGCGGTCGGGGGCTGCCTGGGATGGCTGACCTCCAGCCGCCGGCTGGGCCGCGATCACCCGATCTGCTGCCGCCAGGGCGGCCAGAGCCTCGGCGCTGTCGGGTTCAGGTGTGCCGACCAGCAGTTGTTGACCGGGAGCGTCGCGGACGTCGAAGGTCTGGTAGGTCAGCTCGACCCGCCCCGCCTCGGGGTGGTTTACGACCTTGAACATCCGGGTCAGACCCCGCACGGTCTGGTCTTCCCAGAGGGTGCGGAACGTCGGCGAGTCCCGTCGCAGGTCGGCCACGAGCGCCCGAATGTGGGGGTCTTCCGGGAAGCGGCCGGCGTTGAGGTGCAGGGCGTGTACGACGTTCTCGGTCAGGGACGGCCAGTCGGGGAAGACGGCGCGGGCCTGCGGATGCTGGAACAGCACCCGGACCATGTTGGTCGGGCCGGTGAACGGGGACAGCAGGGCGGCCGCCACGTTGTTGGTGGCCAGCACCTCGAATGCGGGACTGAGCACGTAGGCGGCGGCGGTGGGGAAGGCGTCCAGCAGCCGCAGCAGCGCCGGGTGCACGGAGTCCCGGGAGTTGTCCGGGCCGAGCCGGGGGTGGAGCCCGGCGAGCCGGAAGAGATGGCGGCGCGCGTCGGGGTCGAGGTGCAGGGCCCGTCCAATGGCGTCGAGCAGCTGTGCGGAGGGGTTGCGCTCCCGGCCTTGTTCGAGGCGGGCGTAGTAGTCGGCGCTCACTCCGGCCAGGACTGCGAGTTCCTCGCGGCGCAGCCCGGGTACCCGGCGGTCGCCGCCCCTGGGCAGTCCGACCTCTTTCGGGTCGACTCGCGCGCGGCTGGCCCGGAGGAATTCCCCGAGCCGGTTTGCATCGGGCATGTCGATCAGCCTAGGACTTCGGGCCGGAGTCGCCGGCCGACTGGTGACTTCGCCGCCGGGTTGCGCCATCCACAGGTGGAGAGCGCACGGGACAGAGAGCCCTTAAACCGGATGAAAGGTACGCGGTGCCAGGGTATGGCGCACCCCGGAAGCCTCGCCCTTCCAGGGCTCGCGTACCGGCCGGATTGTTGAGCTGCGGCGCTCGGGCAGCGGGCCCGACGTGCAACAGGAGGATCAGTGGAAGACAGTGCCGGCTCGAAGATCGTTCTCATCACCGGTTCGAGCAGTGGTATCGGTGCGGCGACCGCCCGCCGGCTGGCCGCCGACGGCCATCACGTCGTGCTCGGTGCCCGACGCGTCGACCGGCTCGCCGCGCTCGTCGACGAACTGCGCGCCGCCGGTGGCACCGCCGAGCACCATGAGCTGGACGTCACGAGCCGAGACAGCGTGCTCTCCTTCGTCGGGGGAGCCCACGAACGGCACGGCCGCATCGACGTACTGGTGAACAACGCCGGCGTGATGGCGCTGTCCACCCTCGACGCGCTGCGGGTCGACGAGTGGGACCAGATGATCGAGGTGAACCTGCGCGGCACCCTGTACGGCATCGCCGCCGCGTTGCCGCTGATGCGCGCCCAGGGCACGGGACACATCGTCAACATCGGTTCCACCGCCGCCTACCGCGTCGACCCGACGGCTGCGGTCTACTGCGCCACCAAGTACGCGGTCCGGGCACTCACCGAAGGACTGCGCCAGGAGAGCCGGGACATCCGGGTGACCCTGGTGAGCCCCGGCTACACCCACTCGGAACTCGCCGAGCGGGGTGGCGACCCTGCGGTGCGGGCTGCCGTCCAGGTGGCGGCCAAAGAGCTGGGAATGCCGGCCTCGGTGGTAGCCGACGCGATCGCCCACGCGATCGCCCAGCCGGGCAGCGTCGACATCAACGAGATCATCATGCGGTCGACCGCGCAGGGCTGACCGCGCATCACGAGGAGTGCACCAATGAGCGAAGCGCTTGAGATGACGACGTTCCGGCTCGTCCCCGGCCTCACCGGCGCCGACTTCGTCAACGCCAACGAGGACATCAACGACTACCTGCGGCGCCAGCCCGGCTTCCGGTGGCGTCGGATCGTGCAGGACGACGACGGCACCATCACCGACATCGTCGCGTGGGACTCCGCCGCGGACGGCCAGCGCAGCGCCTCGGGGATCATGACCGAAATGGCCGATTCCCCGGTGCACACCACCATCGACCACGCCACTGTCGACTTCCGGATCGTCCCGGTGCTGCGGCACCTCAGTTGATCCCGATCTGCCGGGACCACCCCTCCTGGACGACGCGTCCGAGACCTGGCGTCGAGGGCTGACGTCGATATCCTCTTCAGGTGCCGGCCCGTGTGGAGATCGTTGACACGGGCTCGGCACTGCGAAGGGACTATCGACATGCCCCGTGTGGTACCGGCGGTCAACCGCGCACTCAACGTCCTCGAGCTGTTCCTGGACTGCCCGCAACTGTCGGCGCGCCAGGTGATGGAGCGGCTCGACCTGCCCCGCACCACCGTCCACGAGCTGCTCGTGACGCTTGAGGCTCGTTCGTACCTGATCTCCGTACCGGGTCAGCCGGTGCAGTATCGGCTCGGCATGCCGCTGTTTCAGCTCGGCGCGGCGTTCGCGGGTCGGCTTGATCTGGTTCGGGAGGCGCAGTGCGTGGTGCGGGACGTGGCTGCCGCCTGCCACGAGGCGGTTCACGTGGCGGTGCTCGACGGCCCTGATGTCGTCTATCTCGTCAAGTTCGACAGCACGCACCCTGTCCGGATGGTTTCCGGGGTGGGGCGCCGGTTGCCGGCGCACTGCACGGCGGTCGGCAAGGTGCTGCTGTCGAGCCTCGATGAGGAGAGCCTGGACGCTGTCCTGACGAAGGGCGAGCTGCCGGGCATGACGCCGGAGAGCATCACCGACCCGGACCGGCTCCGCGAGCACCTCGATCGGGTCCGGGCGGAGAGTGTCGCTGTCGACATCGGTGAGTCCGACAGCGCCATGCGCTGCGTCGCCGCGGCGATCCGGGACCATTCCGGTGCCACCATCGCCGCGATGAGCCTGTCCGCACCGATCATCCGCTGGACGCCGCAGGCGCACGTGGAGTGGACGGGGCTGGTTCGTGAGGGCGCGGCCGCACTGTCGGCGCGCATGGGCTACCGGGCGCAGTCGCGGTAGTCAGCCTCCCGTTTTCGGTTCGAAATCACATCGAAACATTGACAGCTGTCTTGACGCTGCTCTAGCGTCGCGACCACTCGATCCGGTATCTCGAACTCAGTTCGAAATCTCGAACGGTGGTGGTCTCGTGGCCCGACCGAACTGCAACGTCAGCGCAGCTTTCTCGGCCCGGTCGCCGATCGCCTCAACCTCGTCGCGCTACCCGACGAGCGGCGCGCGGAGTCTCTCGCGTAGCTCGCTCGGATGCCACGACGACGCGTGCGTCAGCGGACTCCCGACGGTGAGCGGCGGCCGGGGCACGCCCGCCACCGCAACCCCACCAACTGCGACAACGGGTACGCGAGCGCACTGATCGATGCGGGCGACGCGTCCGTGGTCGCCGTCATAGGCACACCTGGAGCACAGGCACGCCTTCGGCGTGCGGTGGTGCGGGGAGACAGAGGAGGCGAATTCCATGAACGACAACCTGGCGTGGTCCCGGCGTGGCTTTCTGGGGATGGGGGTGGGGGTGCTCGGCGCGGCCGGTCTGGCCGCGTGCGGGGGCACCTCCGAGTCCCCCAGCAAGGTGCAGCCGGACGTTCCGCAGGAACTGATCGACGCTGCGGCGTCGATGAAGGGTTCCTCGATGGGGATGCTGTCGCAGAAGCTGTACTCGACGGCGGCGAACGAAGCGCTCGACAGCTCGATCAAGAAGTTCGCCGACACCACCGGGACGAAGATCGAGAACAGTCTCGTCCAGGCTGACGCCGGTGACGTGGTCGCCAAGATCGACGCCGAGGTCAAGGGCGGGGTGGCCCGTGACCTGGCGTTCATGACCGACTCGCGGTTCGTCGCTCAGTTCCAGGCGCTGGGCGACCTGGAGGACGTGACGGACGTCGTCACGGCGTTGACCGCCAAGTACGGCGAGCCCTGCGCCGAGGCCAAGAACTTCTGCGTCTTCGACGGCAAGTGGTTCGCGATCCCGTACCACTTCATCGGGATCGGGTCGTTCCTGCGCAAGGACTGGATGCAGGACAAGGGCATCACCCCGAAGGACATCTACAGCTGGGAGGAGCTGCGGGATCTGTGCCTGGAGATCTCCGATCCGACCAAACGCCGGTTCGGCTGGGGGATGACGGTCAACCGCTCCGGCGACGGCAACGGCATGATCGAGGCGCTGATCAACGCCTACGGCGGGTCGATCGCCGCCAACGACGGCCGGAAGGTCACCTTCAATTCCCCCGAGACGGTGCAGGCGGTGACCTTCCTCGGCGACATCTACACCAACCCCAAGTACAAGCCGATGCTGCCGCCGGGGATCGCCAGCTGGACCGACACCAGCAACAACGAGAACTGGCTCGCCGGGATCCTCGGTTACACCCGCAACCAGTTCAGCGTCTACGCGGACTCCAGGACCAAGAAGAACCCGGTGCACGCGAACACCCACGTGTTCTCCGACTGCATCGGGCCGGCGACCGACAATCCGCTGCTGCTCGGCCAGTCGCAGGGCTTCGTCGTCTTCAAGGGTGCCAAGAACCCGGCGCTCGCCAAGCTCCTGGCGCAGTACCTGGTCAGCGCGCCCGCGCTGCTCGGGGTGGCGAAGGAAGCACCCGGCCTGGTGATGCCCGCCTGGGCGAAGGTCTGGGACGCCGACCCGTTCTTCACCAGCGGCGACCCGGCGTTCCCCATGCTGCGCAAGATCACTGAGTTGAAGCTGCCGCTGAACACGAAGAACGGCCTGGCCTTCCCGCAGAAGGCCAGCGCGGGCCAGCAGGCGGTCGGATCGGCCTACGTCCTGACCGACATGATGCAGCAGGTCGTGCAGGGCACGTCGCCGGCGCAGGCCGTGACGGCCGCCCACGCGAAGATGGTGCAGATCTTCAACCAGCAGGGGCTGCCGCAGTGAGCTCGGTCCGTCCTGCACGGGTCCCGACGGCGGCGAGGAAATCACCGCCGTCGGGGCCTGGCTCCCTCACGGCCGTCCAGCGGCGGCTGGGTCGCGACTGGCGACTCGCGGCCCTGTTCCTGGCGCCGATGGCCGTGCTGGTCGGCGGGCTCGTTCTCGTGCCGATCGCCCGGTCGATCATCACCAGCACCACCGAACGGCACGGGCAGGACAGCGTCTTCGTCGGCCTGGACAACTACCTCGCGCTCGTCGGCGACGACCAGTTCCACACCGGCGTGGTGAACTCGTTCGTCTTCACCGCGTACGCCGAGGTTTTCAAGGTCGTGCTGGGATTGGCCGCAGCCCTGCTGCTGCACCATCGCCGCCGTGGCCGGGCCCTGCTGGCCGGCCTGCTCCTGGTGCCGTGGGTGGTGCCGACGGTGGTGACGGCGTTCAGCTGGCGCGCGCTGCTCGACCCGATCTTCGGCAGCGTCAACACGCTGCTCACCGCCACCGGGATCGGGCCGCTGCTGGCCAGCGCGCACCTGGTCGACAGCTGGCCCGCGGGTTGGCTGTCCGACCCGTCGCTGGCCATGCCGTCGGTGATCCTGGTCAACGTCTGGAAGGGCGTGCCGTTCTTCACCGTGTGCTTCCTCGCCGGGTTGAAGGCCATCCCGGCGGACCTCTACGAGGCGGCGACCATCGACGGGGCCTCGGCCTGGCAGCGGTTCGCCAACGTGACGCTGCCCGGACTGCGCCACGTGATCACCGTGACGGTGACCCTGTCGTCGATCTGGACGTTCAACAACTTCGACCTCATCTGGTTGCTGACCCAGGGTGGCCCGGGCGACGTGACAGCGCCGTACGTGCTGATCGCCTACTCCAAGGCGATCCTCCAGCTCCAGTACGGCGCCGGGGCGGCGGTCACGCTCGTCATGCTGCCGATCATCGGCGGGCTGGTGTTCGTCCTGGTCCGGTTGTTGCGTCAGGACAGCAACATCAAACTGCCCCGACGACGCCGGGCAACGCTGTGGACCGGAACGCGGCGGTGGGCCGGGCCGGCGCGAAAGGCCCTGCCGTGGGTCATCACGGCGCTGGTCACCGGTCTGCTGCTCTGGGCATCGCCGGAGATCTTCTGGAAGGCGGCGGG
>NZ_JAGPXZ010000840.1:0-2461 GCF_018070305.1 Micromonospora sp. M51
CCCCACCACAGCGAGGCTTGTGCGAGCTTCAGAGTCGCACTGAGCGTTATCGGCGGGATCGACGTCGCACAGCGCGATGGGGGTGTCGCCGAGCGCGTTCACCACCTTTCGGCCGCGTCGATGGGACCGGGCGGGCCTAGCGTTCCATGGCGGCGACGTGCCTGGGCGGTAACGGCTGCGCGATCTGCCTCAACGAACGGCACTCACGCCGACACCCACACTCAGGACACCAGGCACGTTCATGCCGCTGGTCGAGGTTCGGCCTGAGGAACTGATCCTGGGATGATGTTGGTGTGGTCGACCAACGCGCCAGTTTCGAGTTGCTTGGCAACGAGGCCTTGGAGCAGTCCGCGGTGGTGGCGAACTGCGTCATGAACCGGGAGCGGCAGCTCTCCGGGGTCAACAGCTACACCCGGGAGTTGGGGTTCAACCCTCTTGACGTTCTCGCCGCCGGCCCAGTTCGCGTCGGCCGAGCCGAGCCGTTGGCAGCCGCTGGCTGGTTGGATCTGTGCTGCGGCACCGGTCGAGCGCTTATCCAGGCTGCCGGGGAACTGCGGCTGGCAGGGTTGACCGAGCGGACAGTCCTCGTCGGGGTGGACCTGGTTGACGCCTTCGATCCCGTCCCCACACCACCGCTGAACCTGGAGTTGATCTGTGCCTCGGTGGTCAACTGGGCACCAACGCGGACGTTCAATTTGATCACCTGTATGCACGGACTGCACTACGTCGGAGACAAACTCGCCGTCCTGACCCGCGCGGCCGGCTGGCTGACTCCCACCGGCCGCCTCGTGGCCGATCTGGACCTGTCCAGCATTCGGCTTCCTGACGGGCGACCCGCGGGGCGGCGCCTCACCGCCCAACTCCGTGCCGCCGGGTTCTCCTACGACTCCCGTCGCCGCCGGATCAGCTGCACCGGCCGCCGCGACGCCCGCCTCCCGTACCGCTACCTCGGCGCCGACGATCGCGCTGGTGCCAACTACACCGGACAACCCGCCGTGCATTCCTACTACACCGAAAACTACTGACCGCACCACCGGTAATGTCCGCACATGCCGCGATCCGCCCGCACAGGCGAGCGCGTCGCCACGGCCCCCGATTCGGTCGAAGCGTCCTACCGCCTCATCGACGCAGAGCGTCACGGGTACGCGGGCTGAAGCCTGTTGCGAGTCCGTCGTCCGACACCGATTATCTTGGCGAAGATCTGAGCAGGGCTTCCTGGACCAGGGCTCCGGCAAAGTCGTGAGGTGCTCGGCTTGAGGTGGTTGACGTAGACGGGTCCTCTTGGTGGTAGCAGGTCGGGCGTGACCGGTTCAGAAGGTCATCGAGGTTCCTACGCCTGTTGATCTGTTCGAAGTGAGGCATGCCCGCGCTGAACGGTTCCGTCAACCGCCCACCGTGTTCGCGCCATCATGCTTGACGCTCGACGTCAAGCGCTTGACAATGGGTGTCAAGTAGCGGAGGAGGCAGCATGGCGCCAACCCACGAGGAACTGACCGAGCATCTCATCCGGTTGATCGACATCCGCCTGCTCGACCCCCTCGAAATCCTGGTCGACGGCCATGACGCCATCGACCCGCTGCGTGCCGTCATCCGGGAGCGGGCCCGATCCTGGGCCACCACGATCGTCAGCGGCGACGACCGGGCCGCCGTCAGCGTGGTGATGCGGGCAATCTCCACCCTCTACCCGGGGGACGGACCGTTCGACCCACCCATCGACTGGTGGCGCAGCCCTCTCGGCCAGGCCGTCGCGCGACGGGTCGGCCACCCGACCGCCGAATCCGTGTCGTACACAGTGGCCGGCGCCATGCTCGGCATCACCCGCCAGGGCGTCCACGACCTGGTCTCCCGCGACAAGCTCGCCCGCCACCCCGAAGGCGGCGTGCGCTCCGCCTCCGTACGCGACCGACTGCTCAAGGAAGGAACCCGACGTGTCTGAGACCATCATCGACTCCGGGACCGTGCCCATCGCGATCCGCGACGTCGGCGGACCCGGACAACCGCTGCTGCTCCTTCACGGCGCCGGCGGCAACCTCGCCCAGATGACCACCCTCGCCGAGCACCTGCACCCCACCCACCGGGTGGTCGCCGTCGACCTGCGCGGTCACGGCCGGTCCGGAGACGGCCCGTGGCGCTGGGACGACGTACTGGCCGACCTGGCCGCCGTCACCGACCACCTCGGCCTCACCTCACCCGCGGTGGTCGGCGTCTCCCTCGGCGGCATGCTCGCCACCCTCTGGGCGCAGCGTCACCCGGACTGCCCCGGTGCCGTCAGCTTCGACGGCAATCCGCCGTTGAACCGTCCGGACCAGCTCGCCGGGATGGACCCGGAGCAGGTCGAGACCGAGCTTGCCAAGCTGCGGACCGTCTTCGACGGGATGGCCGCGATGCTGGCCGAACCACTAACCGCCGAACAGGTGGCCGCCATGCTTGCGGGGCAGCGAGCCATGGCCCAGCGCTACGG
>NZ_JAGPXZ010000841.1:0-2452 GCF_018070305.1 Micromonospora sp. M51
CCCGTCGACGACCACCGGTACGACGAGGGCAGGTCGCACGCGCCGCCGGTCGGCGGTGGCGTGGTCGGCGTCGGGGTGGGCGTCTGGGTGCCACCGCCGAGGGCGGCGAGCCGGAACTGCTGGTTGGTCTGGCCGTGGCAGTCGTACAGCTGGATCTGGGCTCCGTTGCTGGTGCTCCAGACGTCCAGGCATCGCCCGGACTGGACGTTGCTGATGGTGCCGTTGGAGTTGACGTTCCACTGTTGGTTGGTCTGGCTGTGGCAGCTGTAGATCTGCACCGCCGCGCCGTTGCCGGAGCCGGCGGCGTCGAGGCACATGGTGCCGTACACCTGCAGTTGTTTGCCTGAGGTGTAGGTCCAGGCCTGGTTGGTCTGCTTGTTGCAGGTGTAGAGCTGCACCCGGGTGCCGTTGGTGGTCGCCGCGTTGGGCACGTCGACGCACCGGCCGGACTGGGTGCCGACGATTTCGTTGGCCGAGCCGGGCGGGTTGGTGGGCGGGTCGGTCGGCGGGTCGGTCGGCGGGGTGGTCGGCGTCGACGGCAGCAACGGGCAGGTGCTGCGGGAGGTGACCACACCGCTGGAGTCCAGCAACGGGCAGAGGAACTGGCTGTACCGGGCGTCGTTGTCGATGAACATCTTGAGGAACGGCAACATGGTCCGGATCATCACCGGGTTCGACCGGCCGACCATGAACCCGTGGTCGGCGCCGGCGACCTCCAGGTAGATACTCTCCGTCGTGCTCGGCAGGCTGTTGTACAGGCTGGTGGCGTAGGACGGGGTGACCACGGTGTCGGCCTGCCCGGAGAAGATCATTGTCGGCACCCGGTCGTTGGCCAGGTTCGATGACGGCGAGTACGGCGCGATGCCGACCGCGGCCTTCAACGACGATCGCCGGGTGGCGGCGCTCAGCGCGCCACCGCCGCCCATGGAGTGACCGGCGACCGCCAGCCGGGTGGGGTCGACGCGGTCGCGTACCGGGCTCTGCTGGGTCAGGTAGTCCAGGGCGGCGAGCAACTGGGTGCCCCGGGCGGTGTCGAAGTCGTTACGGCTGTTGGTCTCGATGCCGATCACGACGAAGCCGTGCGAGGCCAGCCACGGCCCCATCCAGGCCAGTTCCGCGGAGAACAACGCCGTGTAACCCGGCGAGATCGCGATGGCCCCGAAGGTGCCCTGGCTGGTGTCGGTCGGGTAGTAGATCCGGCCGCCGTTGAAGCCGTACCCGGTCGGGACGCTGACCGAGGTGTTGGCGAACGGACCGTTCTCGGTGGCGACGCTGGTCCGGGTCGGGTCCGGACCGCGCTGGTACGGGTTGTCGGCGGCCGACGCCGATCCGGTCGCCACGGTGATGGAGAGCAGGCCGACCGCGGCGGCGAGCCCGGCCGCGGCGAGCGTGAAGATCCCTCTCCGGCGCCGGGGGGACACCCGGGTCGGGTCGGCGTCTCCCGGGGACGGGGGACGGTTGGCGTGTTCTGGCACTGTCGTACCTCCTGGTGGTGGATGGATGCGGGGCGGGTGGGCTCGCGCGAGCCCACCCGCCCCCGGCGGTGTCCGATCGTCAGCGCTGGAGGGTCAGCAGACCCGGCCGGTACGGCAGGAGGCCGTAGTCGCCGCCGGAACTGGGGGAACGACCCTGGTAGAGCAGTTGCAGGTTGCACGCGTCGACGGTCATGGTCTGGTCGGCGCTGGTCCGCAGCAGCTCACCGTGGCTGATGTCGTTGGTCCAGGTGGCACCGCTGTTGGCCTTGCCTGCGAACGGGTTGCTCTCGGACGTGGCCTGCGGCGTCCACGTGCCACCCAGGCTGCTGGCGGTGAACGATCGGAAGTAGCGCCCGTTCGCGCCGATCGCTTCGACGATCATGAGGTACTTGTTCAGGCCCTGGAGCTTGTAGACCTGGACGGCCTCGAAGAGGTTGTTCGTCGAGTCGGTCATGATCGTCGTGTAGTTGGAGCCGAAGCTGCCCGGGAAGTTCCCGATCGGCATGCTCGCCCGGTAGATCCGACCGTTGTCGCCGGCGAAGAACAGGTACATGTTCTGGTCGTCGCCGATGAGTGCCTGGTCGATCGGGCCGGTGTTGGAGTTGGAGATGCTGCCGGTGAACAGCGTCTGCGCCGCCGACCATCCGTTCGGGTTGGTCGGGTCACTCGAGGTCCGGTACGAGAAGGCCGTGCCGCCCCACTGGTAGGCCAGCACCCAGATGTTGCGCGGAGCGAAGTAGAACAGCGACGGCGCGACGGTCGCCGAGTTCATCGCGTTCTGGCTGGCCGAGCCCATCTGCGAGTAGTTGCTGAAGAGGCCGAAGTTCATCGAGCCCCAGGTGGTTCCGGTGTCGTGCGTGGTGGCGTAGACGAGCTGCTGACCGTTGTACGGCGCCACGGTGAAGTCCTTCAGCGACACCCAGCCCGACCTCGGCTGAGCGAGCGCACCCGTCGACGACCACCGGTACGACGAGGGC
>NZ_JAGPXZ010000842.1:0-2449 GCF_018070305.1 Micromonospora sp. M51
GGCAGGTCGGCGCCGCCCGGTTCGGCGCCGACCGGCACGTACGCCGTCATCCGGTGCGGGCGCAGCCGGCGTACCAGAGCGACCAGCTCGGCCTGCACGCGCCCGGCGGCGGCCGCCCTCGTCGCGGCGGGCAGCGACCGGCGGCGGGCGAGCAGCTCGACGCGGCTGTTCCGCTTCGCCACCCGGGTCACTTCCGCTTCATCAGAAAATTCCGGCACGCAACACTCCTGACGCAACGCCTCTCCCACGGTTGCACTGTGTCAGCATCGCAAGCAACGGAGGCGGAACTTCCGGGGGGACCGAGTGACGCTACGCGGGCGGTTGACGGCAGCCTTCCTCGTGGTGGTGCTCGGGCCGGTCCTGCTCGGCGCGCTCTTCGTCGCCTCCACCGTCGCGGCGGTCGACCGCAGCCGCTCCACCGAGCGCCTGGCGGTGGCGGCGTCCACGGTGCGGACCTCGGTCGACGCGCTCTGCCAGCAGCTCCGGGCCACCGCCGACGCGGTGGCGCTCACCGCCGAGCCGGCTGTGGCCGCCGCGCAACTGGTCGGCCGGGGCCTGGCCGCCGCAGTGTTGATCACCGACGTGTCCGGCCGGGTCACCTACGTCTCGCCCGGTGCGCCGTCGACCCCGTGGCGGGACTGCGCCGGCTCGACCGAAGGCCCGAACGGAGGCGCGACCGAGGGCCCGAACGGGGGCTCCGGCACAGTTTCGACCGACGGTTCGGCCGGCCCGGTCCGTGCGCTGGCCGCCCAGGTCGACCTGCACGACCGCGCCGGCGCCCGGCTGGGCACGGTGACCGCCGCGCAACGTGTCGACCCGGCCTTCGTGGCGCGGCTGGCCGCGGTGACCGGGGTGGCGGTCACCCTGCTCGACAGTGGGGCGCGCGCCGCTCGGGTCACCCACACGACCGAATCCGGCGACGTACGCGACGCGGTGCTGGCCGCCGCCGTCACCGTCCGGGGCGAGCAGGTCACCGAGACCAACGACGGCCGCTACGTGCGCCGGCTCGGGCCCTCCGACGCGCAGCCGCTGCCGCTGGTGCTCTCCGTGCCCGGTGAACGGCCACCGGGGCTGAACGCCACGCTGGTCGGGGTGGTCGTGCTGGCCGGGCTGCTCGCCGTGCTGACCGCCTGGCGACTGGCCCGGGTGACCACCCGGCCGCTCGCCGAGTTGGCCGGTGCGGTCGACCGGGTGGCCCAGGGCGACCTGACCGCCCGGGTGCCGGTCCGCAGCCGCGACGAGCTGGGGCGGTTGGCCGCCGCGTTCAACCGGATGACCCGGGAGACCGGCTCCTACGTCGCGGCGCTGACCAGCAACCGGGATCAGCTGCGCGGGCACCTCGCGGTGCTCGGCGACACCCTGGCCAGCACGCACGACCTGCAACGCATCCTGCGGGTGATCCTGCGGAGCGCCATCGGGGCCACCGGCGCGCGGGCCGGTGCCGTGCTGCTGGTGGAGACCGGCGGGGTGCTCGTCGCGCAGTGCACCGAGGGGTTGGACGGGCGCTGGCCGGACGAGGAGACCGATGGGCCGCAGACGCTGCGGGTGCCGGTCGGTGCCGGCATCGTCGGTGCGGTCGCCGCCACCGGCGAACCGCAGCGGGGGAGGGCGGAGCCGACCGAGGCACCGACGGGTGAGCCACGCTGTCGCACCTACGTCGCGGTTCCGTTCGCTGCCCCGGGCGGCGGTGCCCCGGCCACCCCCGGTGGCCCCTCGGCGGCGGCCGATGAGGCTGGCGCGGCGGCCGCGCTCGGGGTGCTGGCCCTCTACGACCGGCTGGGCGCCGACGAGTTCGACGACGACGACCTGGCCACCCTGCGCACCTTCGCCGGTCACGCGGCGGTGGCGGTGGACAACGTCCGGGTGCACGAGGAGGCGCAGCGGCTTTCCCTCACCGACCCGCTCACCGGGCTGTGGAACTACCGCTACCTGCGTGAGTCGATCCGGCGGGAGGTGGAACGGGCCAGCCGCTTCGGGCGGATGCTCAGCGTCCTCGCGTTGGACCTGGACCGGTTCAAGGACGTCAACGACACGTACGGGCACGCTGCGGGGGACACCGTGCTGGCCGAGTTCGCCCGACGGGTGCGCGGGGAGATTCGCGAGGTCGACCTGGCATTCCGCCAGGGTGGTGAGGAGTTCGTGCTGCTGCTGCCGGAGACCGACGCGCGGGGCGCGGCGATAGTGGCCGAACGGCTCGGTGCGGCGGTGCGGGACACGCCCATCGCCGTCGAGGCGTACGCCGGGCCGGTCCTGGTGACCGTGTCGGTGGGCATCGCCGTCTTCCCGGACAACGGCAGCACCGGGCGGGAGGTGCTGGAGGCCGCCGACGACGCGCTCTACGCGGCCAAGGCGGCGGGCCGCGACACGTACCGGGTCGCCGAGGTGCGCTCGGATCTGCCGACCCGGGAGATCCCGGTTCTCGCGGGTGCGGTGAGCCCACCCGACGGAC
>NZ_JAGPXZ010000843.1:0-2448 GCF_018070305.1 Micromonospora sp. M51
TTGAGGGTGGAGCGGGGGAGGACCGGCTCGTCGGGTACGCCGGCGGCGAGGGCGACTGTCCCGTCCGGGGCGAGCACGACGACGCTGCCGTAGTGCCGGCTCTCGACGAAGCCGTTGCGCACGACCCGGGCCAGTTCGGCGTAGCGGAAGATGGTCACCGGGGAGTGTTCCCTTCGAGAAGTGGCGGGGGCAGCTCAGCGGTCCGCCGTCCGCGTCGGCCGCCGAAGCGGCCGTTGCGGGCCTGGAGTACGCGGGCGAACTTCGACAGCGAGGCGTTGACCACGAGGTAGATCAGCGCCACCACCAGGAACGTCTGGATCAGCAAATGGGTGTACGAGGCGAGCACCTGCCCGCTGTAGAGCAGCTCGGTGTAGCTGACCACGAAGCCGAGCGAGGTGTCCTTGAGCAGCCCGACCAGCTGGCTGACCAGGGACGGGGCGAGCTGGAGCAACGCCTGTGGCAGGACGACCAGCGCCATCACCTGCCCGCGGCGTAGCCCGACCGCGAGGCCGGCCTCGGTCTGTCCCCGGTCCAGCGCCAGGATGCCGGACCGGAAGATCTCGGCGAACGCCGCCGAGTTGGATACCACCAACGGCACCACGAGCTTCCAGAACAGCGGGAAGTTCAGGCCGTACTGCGGCAGCGCGAACAGCGTCACGTAGATCAGCAGCAGGGTGGGTACGGTCCGGAAGATCTCCACGTACGCCCCGGCCAGCCAGCGCAGCGGTCGGTGCGTCGACAGCCGGCCGAGCGCCAGGATCAGCCCGAGCGCGGCGCTGAGCACCGCGGTCGCGGCGGCGGCGCGCAGCGTCGCCCACAGGCCGTTGAGCAGGTACCGCCAGATCGGCCAGGTGGTGAACGGCTCCCACCGGTCGGCGGCCAGTTCGCCGTGGCTGGCGAACTGGTAGACGGCCGCGGCCAGGGCGCCGGCCAGCCCGACGGCGCCCAGCACGGTGGCGATCCGGATCCGCCGTTGGGCGCGGGGGCCGGGTTCGTCGAAGAGGATCTGTTGGGTCTTGTTCATCGGACGATCGCCAGCCTTCGTTCGAGCAGGCCGGTGACCTGACCGATGATCAGCGCCAGCAGCATGTAGGCGAGGCCGGCGCCGGTGAAGACGGCGATCGGTTGGGCCTCGACCAGGTTCACGTTGTTGGCCGCCTGGGTCAGCTCGACCACGCCGACGGCGGCGGCCAGCGAGGTGTTCATCAGCAGCGCGATGCAGATGTTGCCGATCGGCTGGATCACCGCCCGGAGTCCCTGCGGCAGGATCACGTGCCGTAGGGACTGGCCGAAGGTGAGCCCGATGGCACGGGCCGCCTCGGCCTGGCCCACGCCGACGGTGTTGATCCCGGCGCGGATCGCCTCGGCCAGGTACGCCCCCTCGTACACCGCGATGACGATCGCGGCGGAGGTGAACAGCGGGAACGTGATGCCGATGGTCGGCAGCGCGAACACGAAGAGCACCAGCAGCGCCAGCAGCGGCAGGTTCTGGAACACCTCGACGTACGCGGTGCCGATGGCGCGCAGCAGCGGCACGGGGGCGATCCGCAGGGTGGCCACGACGATGCCCAGCAGCATCGCGCCGACGGTGGTCACGACGGTCAGTTCGACCGTCGTGACCAAGCCGTGGCCCAGCTGGCTCAGGTGGGCGGTGAGGGCTTCCATCGGTACGAGAGACTGCTCAGGAGCCGTCGACGGAACCGAGGGCCGGCGGGGTGGGTGCCCCGCCCTCGACCACCGAGCCGAGGGTGCCCTCCCAGACCTTCGCCCACGTGCCGTCGGCCTGGATCTTCTTCAGCCAGTTGTTGACGAACTCCTTGAACTGCGTGTCCTCCCGGTTGAGGCCGATGCCGTACGCCTCGGTGGTGAAGGGCTCGCCCACCACCTTCATCCCCGGGTTGGCCTTGGCACCCGATGCGAGCAGCGTGAAGTCCTGCACGTACGCGTCGCCGCGCTTCTGCAGCAGGGCCTGCAGCGCCTGCGGGTCGGTGCCGAAGGCGATCTGCTTCGAGCCGGGCGCGGCCGACGGCAGCGCGGTGACGGCGGGGGTGTTCGCCCCGACGATCACGGTCTTGCCGGCGAGGTCCTTGACGCTCTTGATGGAGGTGTCGTCCTTGCGGACCCCGACGGCGAGGCCGGAGGTGAGGTACGGCCCGGCGAAGGCGACCTGGGTGGCCCGTTGCGGGGTGATCGTGTACGTCTGGAAGACGGCGTCGACCGACTTGGCCTGAAGCATGGCCTCGCGGGTCTGGGTGCCGATGGTCGTCGTCTTCACCTCGGGCTTGCCGATGATGTACTTCGCCAGCAGCTTCGCCATGTCGGCGTCGAAGCCCTCGATGGTGCCGCTGACCGGGTTCTGCTGGGCGAGCAGCGGCGCGTCCAGGGAACCGCCGATGTTCAGGTAGCCGCGCTTGCGGATCGCGTCCATGGTCGAGCCGGCCGGGATGT
>NZ_JAGPXZ010000844.1:0-2434 GCF_018070305.1 Micromonospora sp. M51
GCTCGTCGACGACCTGATCGACTCGGGCTGGACGATGACGCTGGTGGCCCGTGCGCTGCGCCGGGCCGGCGCGACCGACGTGCTCCCGCTCGCCCTCGCCGTGGCCGGCTGACCCCGCTGCCGCTGCCGCTGCCGCTGCCGCTGCCGCTGTTGCCGGCGCCGTCGCCGTCGCTGCCGCTGTTGCCGTCGCCGTCGCTGTCGCTGTCGTCGTCGTTGCTGTCGCCGGTGACGGTGACGATGACGGCAGGCGGTGCCGTGGCGTTGATGGCGCAGCTTCGCTCGGTCGGGCGGCGGAAAGTTCCCGGGCACCGGTGAATGCGACAGTCGCCACGCCGTCCGGGCGTCGGCCTGGCCCTGCCGCCGGCGGCGGTAACGTGGGCAGCATGACCGACCAGCAGCCCGTCACCTGCGGCGTCGACGCCGTCATTGACGTGACCGCCGGCCACCCGCTGGGCGCTGGCGGTGCCTGAGCAGCTCTCCGCGGTGCCGGTCCCGGACCCGGTGTCTGCGGCTCCGGTCATCGACGAGGTTCCCGCCGGGCCGGACCGGAGCACTCTCCGGCTGGCGCTGGTGGTTGGCGGGCTGGTGCTCGCGGTGCTGCTCGGCTTCGGCCTCGGCCGGCTCAACGCCACCGGCACCACCACCGGCAGCCCGTCGCTGGCGGCCGAGCACACCGATCCGCCGGGTGTCGCGCCGCACAACCACGGCTCCGCCACGGGCGCCGATCAGGGCGCGCCCACCGAGGCGGGCGGTCTGGCGGTCAGCTCGGCCGGGCTCACCCTGGCCCCCCTGGGCACCGAGTTCGCGGCGGGCCGCGCCGGTCAGCTGCGCTTCCAGGTGCGCGACGCGCAACGCCGGCCGGTCACCCGGTTCGCCATCGTGCACGACAAGCCGATGCACCTCATCGTCGTCCGGCGGGACCTGACCGGTTACCAGCACCTGCACCCGACAATGGCGGCGGACGGCACCTGGTTGGTGCCGTTGACCCTCCCCCAGCCCGGGGTCTGGCGGGCGTACGCCGACTTCACGGTGGTTGCCGACGACGGCGCGCAGACCGCTGTGACCCTCGGCACGGACCTGGTCGCGCCCGGCGACTACCGACCCCGTCCACTGCCGGGGCCGGCCACCTCGACGACGGTGGACGGCTTCACAGTGGGCTTCCAGGGCACCCCGCAGCCCGGGACGACAGTGCCGCTGACCTTCCGGGTCGACGGTGCCGGTGGTGCCGCCGAGCTGCAGCGGTACCTCGGGGCGTACGGGCACCTGGTGGCGTTGCGCGAGGGCGATCTCGGCTACCTGCACGTGCACCCGGAGACCGAACTGGTGGACGGTCAGATCAAGTTCTGGCTGACCATTCCCGGCCCGGGCCGCTACCGCCTCTACCTCGACTTCCAGGTGAACGCCAAAGTTCAAACCGCCGAATTCACCCTCACCACCCCCTAATCCCACCCATCCCCGCCCCACCGCCCTCCGAAGGGGGAGGGGAGGGTGGGGTTAGCCGGCTCGGCGGATGGGGCGGCGGGCCAGGTAGCGGAGCAGGTCGCGGATGTGGTGCTTCTCCTCGGCGGGGACCGTGGGGTCGGCCAGCCGGTCGAGGATGGCCCGGACGTCGGCCTCGACCGGGCCGTCGTCGTGGCGTCGGCGGGGTGCGGGGCCGGCGTCGGGCAGCCCGAGCGCGCGGAACGCGGCGGCGACCGGCAGATCCAGGGCGGCGCAGAAACCGCGCACCTTGGCCAACTCGGGATAGTCCTGCCAGTCACCGGCCAGCCAGCGGAACACTGTGGAGCGTCCCACGCCCGTGTGCGAGGCAAGATCAGTCACGGTCCAGCCACGTTCGTCACGAGCGTCATCGATGGCGCGCCGGACGAAGCGGGCGAAGGCCATCTGCGGTGATACCTCGGCTGATCCCATCCCTGTGTGTCTTCCCCTCCCGCCGGAGCACCGGGACGATGCGCCTTTCGAGGGTAGTACGCCCACAGCCGGAAACAATTGACTGACCGCACAAACTGTCCCGTGGATGAGACTTTTCTCTGCATGCGTGTGTGCAGAACGAAAATTGCATCCAGCGATCATCATCGTTCTCGTTTAGGCTCGGTCCCCGTCCCGACATGGGTCTTTGCCTGCCGCGTCCGACCGGACCACCGCCGAGGAGCACCATGGCCGAACCGAGTCGCCCCCAGCCGTACCAGCCTGGTGCGGTGAGCCTCTTCTTCGTCGCCAAGGCCGGCGTCTTCGCGGCCGCGTTCTGGATCTGGTTGCTGGTCCTGGTGCTCCGCACCGACTCCGCTACCGGACTGCAGGTGCTGGCCGCCACCGGCACCATCACCACCACGCTGGTCGCGGTAGTGCTCGGTGCCCGGATGGCGTTGCAACACAACGCCGCCGTCCGGCACGCCGAGGTGAAGAAGCTGCTGGTGGACATCTCCTGGAACGC
>NZ_JAGPXZ010000845.1:0-2434 GCF_018070305.1 Micromonospora sp. M51
CAGTGCCACCAGGCCCGCCGCCCACCAGGGCCAGACCGGTGGCTGCTCGTCCGGCGTCGTCCCACCGGCTGCGAACCCCTCGTCGGTTTCCCGGTCGGCGTTGTCCGGGCTGGAGGGCCCGGCCGAGGCTCCCGGGTCCGTCGGGGTGGTCGGGACCTCAGTGTCCGGGCTGGGCGTCTCCGGTGCGTCGTTGTCCGGCGCCCAGGGCGACCGGGTCGCGCCGGGCACCCCGTACGCCGGGGTGGCGTCGAACGGCACCCAACCGGCCCCGTCGAAGTAGACCTCGGTCCAGGCGTGCAGATTGAGGTTGGTCAGCGTGTAGGTGTCACCGTCGCGCTTGCTGCCGTTGGTGAACCCGAACGCGACCCGGGCCGGGATGCCGGCCGAGCGGACCAGCCAGGCCATCGCGGCGGCGTACTGCTGGCAGTAGCCGACCTTGTTGGTCAGGAAGTTGACGATGTCCTGACCGCTGCTGCCGCTCTCGGTGCTCAACCGGTAGCTGAACCCGTTGTCCGCCGAGAAGTGCTGGTAGATCGCCAACACCCGGTCGTAGTCCGTGCGCTTGCCCTGGATCAACCCCTTGACCAGCTCCTCCACCTCGGGCACCGGCGCGGGGGTGGCGGTCATCTGGCGGCGTACGGGATGGTCGGCCGGCAGTGGCTGCGCGGCCCGCAACGCCGCCTGCGTGAAGGTCGAGCGGACGTAGTCGAAGGAGTACTTCCGGCCCCGGGAGTTCTCCCGGTTGGAGAAGACCACCTGCTGGTTGGTGTCGTAGAGCCAGTTGTCGCTGAGGTCGTCGGTGCGGGTCGGCTCGGCGTACACCGGCATCAGCGACATGCTGAGGCTCTTGGTGACCTCGACCGTCGCCTGGTAGGTGGCCTGCTGCACGCCTGGGCCGGCCCTCTCGGCCGGGTTCGGCAGGTCCCGGTTCACCGACCGGCCGCTGGGGTTGCGCGCCTGGAAACCGCTGGGGCGCAGCTCGTCGGCGACCGCGTAGCGCAGGTAGAACGGGTTCTGCTCGGACGTCTTCACCTTCACCAGGTCGGCTACCTGGGACTGGTTGAGCTGGCCGGCGAGCGAGGCGAACAGGTCGATCCGACCCGACGTGCCACCCGAGCCGCCGTTGCCCGACCCTCGGCTGAGCGAGTCGAGCAGCCCGCCGGTCATGCCGGGCACCGCCAACGGCAGCAGCACCGCCAGGGCCACCCCGACCGCCGCGAGCCGGCGGCCGGCGGACGCCAGCGGGGAGGCCTCCCACACGTCGACGTCGCGGCCGTCACCGGTGAACCGCCGCCCGAAGCGGCGTACGCGGTCGACGTTGTCGGTGACCAGCAGCCAGAGGTAACCGGCGGCGCCCACCACGAACGGCACCGCGGGGACGCTGTCGACGTAGACGGCGACCGGCACCGAGTAGATGGCGAGCATCGGCAGCCCGGCCAGGGCGGGCCGACGCAACCCCACGGCCAGCACGTCCACCAGCACGGCGACCGCACCGACGCCGAGGACGGCGATGAACAGCAGCGGGTCAGTGTCCGGGACCTCGACCCCGTACGAACGCATGTCCTGCATGGAGCCGGCGAGCAGGTCACCGAAGTACGCGAATGTGCCCGGGGTCGGCAGGATCGCGAGCAGCTCCTCGCCGCTGGGGAACAACCAGGTCAGGGCAAGCATCAGGCCGGCCAGCATGCCCAGCACCTGACCCCACAGCGGTGCCCGGACGAGTCGGGTCAGCGCGGCCACCCCGGCCACCACGGCGACCGCGATGATGGACTCGATCAACCACGTCCAGCCCTGGAAGATGGCCGACAGCGGTGCGGCGGCCAGCAGCGTGGCCCCCGCCGCCACCACGCCGATGTTGCGAGTGCTGATCATGAGGGGAGCCTTCCGGTCATCGCACCCCGCCGGCGACCGTCTCGGCCAGCGCGGCGCGCATGGCGATCCCCTGCGCACCCCGGCCGGCCTGCGGCCACTGCGCCGGGAGCCGGCCGCCGTGGTCGTCGCCGACCACCCGCCAGCCACTCTGCAACATGGCGAGGACGGCGGCGGCGTGCGCGTGTTCCGCCTCGGCGCGGGCCTTCTCGGGCAGGCTGAGCCAGGTGGAGCTGTTCAACAGGAAGCCGACGCAGGTGGCGTTGTTGCCCCGCAGCCCGGCCAGCAGCTCCGCCTCGGCGACGCTGACAGTGCCGAACAGGCCGATGATCAGACCACCGTCGGAGCGCTGGCGGACCCGCTGCACGAGGCCGGTGACCTCGGCACGCTGATCCAGTCGTACCTCGGCCAGGTGGTCGAGCAGCGCCCCGTCCCCGCCGGCCTCCGAGGCGTCCACGTCCGCCCCCGCGCCGGTGACCAGCCGCAACTTGTAACCGGCCTGCCGCAGGTGGACGGCGATGCTCGCGGCGGCCGAGACCGCCCACTCGAAACTGGCCGTCGGCCC
>NZ_JAGPXZ010000846.1:0-2424 GCF_018070305.1 Micromonospora sp. M51
GTGCCGCCCGCGCGGATGCGCGCGTACACCGATCAGGTGCTGGCGGGCGCGGCGGCCGGCCAGCTACGGCCGCTCATCGGCCAGCGCTTCCCGCTGGAACGCGCGGCGGACGCGCACGCCGCCATCGAGGCGCGCGGAACAGTCGGCAAGACCCTGCTGGACGTGAACTGACCGGGTTCAGAGGTACATGCCGGTGCGGTGCTCCGACTCGTCGCGCCGGACCGGCTTGTCACCCTCACCGAAGAACCGCTTGCCGCCGAACTCGCCGTGCAGACGGTCGTCCAACTCGTCGGCGAGACCGGTCATCACCTGCACCGCGAGCATCAGATGGGTGGCCTGGAAGTTGCGGCCGAACACCGGGATGGACGCCCAGACCGTGTCGTCGGCGCAGTAGAGGCGGCCGATCGGCATCCGGTTCGTCAGCTCGGAGAGCTTGACGTAGAGCCGCTCGGTCGGCTCCACCTCGGTGAGCACCGGGGAGAACACGTCCACCAGGGGCGGGTTGTCCCGCACCCGCACGAAGACCATCGCCGAGCCGGCGCGGATGGTGATGTCGCCGTCCGAGTCGATCTGCAACCGGTCGGTGTCCGACTTCAACATCGTGGAGACCACGGTACGGACCCGGTCGGCCAGGTCGAGCACGTCGTCCCGCTCGACCTGAGCGGCGGCCGCCTCGGCCAACGCCTCCTCCAGGTCCGCCTCGACATCGGCGTCCGGGCCGAACTCGCTACGCGCGGTGCCCAGCGGGTCCACCGTCAGCGGTTCGCCCTCGGCGTCGTGCACCAGGTAGACGAGGAAGGCCGGGTGCGGGGCACCGTAGACGTCCCGCAGCGTGCGGGAGAGCAGCGTGGCCACCTGGGTCGACTCGCCCGTCGTGGCGTTCAACCCGAAGGAACCGCCGGAGCCGGCGACCACCCCGGGCGGCGACCAACCGAGCGCGACCATGTCCGCCACCGCGCCCCGGTCCAGTCGGTACCCCGCCGGTAGGGTGGCGTTGCCGACCGCGCGGGCGGACAACACCCGGTCCGCGTCCACGTCGACGCTTATCGAGTAGACGGCGTCACCGGTGCCGGAGGCCGTGGGATCGAGGGTCACGTCGAGGTGCGCGCCGACGGGAAGTTCCCGCAGCCGCACGGCGAGCGCGCGGGCGAACTCCCGCCACGCCTCGGTCACCTTCGCCCGCAGGTCGGTGGTGCTGGGCTCGTCGAGCAGGATCGATTCCGCCGGCTCGGTCGAAGCGCCGGGCAGCTCACCGTGCGGGGCCGAGGGGTGGTCAGCCGTCATGATCGCCTCCGTCCGTCACGATCACCCTACCCACGCCGCCGGTAGGCCGAATCAGCCCGGACCGGGATCGGACAGCGGCGGTCAGCGGGCCGTCGGGTCCGCGGGGTCGGCGCCCAACTCGACCGGCCAGGCGCCGGCCAACGCGCTGAGCCGGGCCGCAGCGTCCGCCGGCTCCGCACCCCGGCCAACCGCCACACCCAAGAGGTACGCGGTCACCGGCGCTCCGGGACGCAGCACCTGGTGGGCGACGTCCCGGGCCAGATCGAGCACCGCCGGCACCGGCACCGCGGCCGGGTCCAGATCCAACTCGGCACACACCGCCGTGACCCAGTCGTCCATCACCGTCATCGCGCCCACTCCTCCGCCCGGCGTACGTCCTCGTCAGTGTCGCAGTCGAACCACGGCGGCGGGCCCTCGCCGGACCAGGCCACCTCCCGCACCACGAGACCGGCCAGCAGCGCCCGCACCGGCGCCCCGGACAGGCTCCCGCCCCGCTCGACGGCCAGCCGGTCCAACGCCGCCCGCAGCGCCGCGACCCGCCAGACACCACAGAGCGACTGCCGCCGCCCGTCCCCGTCCACGAAGCACACCCCGTCCGGTCCCCGCTCGCCGCCGCTGGGCGGCGGTGCCGACGCGGAGCGGTCTCCGGCCGGTCCGGTGCGTGCGGACTCACCGTCGAAGTGGTTCAACAGGTCACTGATCGCGGCCCGGGTGAGCAGCGGCAGATCGCCGGCGAGCAACGCGACAAGGGCGGTGTCGGGATCCAGCAGCGCCAGGCCGGCCGCCGCCGCGGCGACCGGGCCCCCGCCGGGCGGGTCCTCCCGGACGACCCGCACACCCGCCGGCACGCCCTGGGCCGCACCGACCAGCACCCGCGGCGTCGCGTCGGCGACGGCGGCCAGCACGCGGTCACGCATCGGCCGACCACCGACCGGAAGCGCGGGCTTGTCGACCCCGCCCATCCGTCGGGCGGCCCCACCCGCGAGCACCACTGCTGCGTACGTCCCCACCCGGCCACGGTAACCGTGCCGGCGCTCGGATACGCCAGCCCAACCCCTCACCCCGGTGATCATGGAGTTGTCGCTCGACACGCCGACAACACGCGCGGACAAGTTCATGATCAACGCGCGGGGTGGGGGG
>NZ_JAGPXZ010000847.1:0-2420 GCF_018070305.1 Micromonospora sp. M51
GTGTCACCCGCAGGTCCACCACCGGGTGGCCGGCGACCAGCCCGCGCTCCAGCTGGGCACGGACGCCCTTCTCCACCGACGGGATGTAGTTGTGCGGCACCGCGCCGCCGACGACCCGGTCGACGAACTCGAAGCCGCTGCCGCGCGGCAGCGGCTCGACCTCGATGTCGCAGACCGCGTACTGGCCGTGGCCGCCGGACTGCTTGACGTGGCGGCCGTGCCCCTTCGCGGGCACTGTCAGCGTCTCGCGCAGCGACACCCTGACCGGCTCGGTGTCCAGCTCGACGCCGCCGGCACGCAGCCGGTCGAGCACCACGTCCGCGTGTGCCTCGCCCATGCACCAGAGCACCAGCTGGTGGGTCTCCGGGTTGCGCTCCAGCCGCAGGGTGGGGTCGCCGGCGACCAGTCGGGCGAGGTTGCGGGCCAGGGCGTCCTCGTCGGCGCGGCTGCGGGCGACGATCGCCACCGGCAGCAGCGGCTCCGGCATCTCCCAGGGGGCGATCAGCAGTGGCTCGTCCCTGGTGGAGATGGTGTCGCCGGTCTCGGCGCTGCCCGACTTGGTGATCGCGCAGATGTCACCGGCCACGCAGAACGACACCTCCCGCAGGGTGGCGCCCAGCGGGGTGTAGATGTGCCCGACCCGCTCGTCGGCGTCGTGGTCGGGGTGTCCGCGTTCGGCCAGGCCGTGGCCGGAGACGTGCACCGTCTGGTCGGGGCGCAGCGTGCCGGAGAAGACCCGGACCAGCGAGACCCGACCAACGTGGCGGTCGACGGTGGTCTTGACGACCTCGGCGACGAGCGGCCCGGCCGGATCGCAGCTCAGCGGCGGACGCGGTGAGCCGTCCACGCCGGTCACCGCCGGCAGCTCGTGCTCCAGCGGGGAGGGGAACGCGGCGGTCAGCACCTCCAGCAGCACGTCCAGCCCGACGCCGGTCTGGGCGCAGACCGGCACCACCGGGTAGAAGTGGCCCCGGGCGACGGCCTTCTCCAGGTCGTCGATGAGCACCTCGTCGCTGATCTCCTCGCCGTCGAGGTAGCGGTCCATCAGGGTCTCGTCCTCGCTCTCGGCGATGATCCCCTCGATCAGCTCGTCGCGGGACTCGTCGATGGCCCGCTGGTGCTCCGGGTCCGGGTCGCGGACGTCGGCGGGCAGCCCGGCGCTGTAGTCGAAGACCCGGCGGGTGATCAGGCCGAGCAGACCTTCGGTGGACACCCCGTCGTCGCCGAGCATCGGCAGGTAGAGCGGCATCACGTTGTCGCCGAAGAGGCGCTGGCAGAGCGCCACCGTCTCGTCGACGTCGGCGCGGGGCTGGTCCAGTCGGGCCACCGCGACAGCCCGGGGCATGTCGACGGCGGCGCACTCCTCCCACAGGGCGACGGTGGCCGCGTCCATGCCGCCCGCGGCGGAGACCACGAACAGCGCGGCGTCGGCGGCCCGCAGCCCGGCGCGCAGCTCACCGACGAAGTCGGCGTACCCGGGCGTGTCCAGCAGGTTGACCTTGATGCCGTTGTGCAGCAGCGGCGCGCAGGACAGGCTGACCGAGCGCTGCTGGCGTACGGCGGCGGGGTCGTGGTCGCCGACCGTGGTGCCGTCGACCACGGTGCCGGCGCGACCGATCGTGCCGGTCGCCGCGAGCAGCGCCTCGACCAGGGTGGTCTTGCCCGCCCCGGAGTGGCCGACGAGCACCACGTTGCGAACCCGCTCGGGCTCGGTCACCACCGGCGTGCCGCCGGTGGAACCCTTGTCGTGACTCTTCTGCGCCATGGGGCGCACCTCCCTCAGCCGGTGGTGGTGGCGACCGCCGCGCGACGGGAAGCGGCCCGGGGCGAGTGCGCGGCGATATCCTCCGGTGGTCTGCTGCACAGCGGGAACTCAACGGGCGGACGGGTGAGCTGGCTCACCTCCCGGCTCGATCTCACACCCGTTGCCGGACAGGCACAAGCCTCCCCCGGGCGGGTCGGCGGTACCGTCCGTATCGGCAGAGCTGGGCGGACCGTTATCGTGGGGACCGCCATGGCGAAGATCTTCCAAGTGTCGGCCCGCGCGGGGATGACCCGCGTCGTCGAGCCGATTGCCCGCGCCCTGCTGCGCGCGGGCGTCACCCCCAATGCCGTCACCGTCGCGGGCACCGTTGGTGTGCTCGTCGGCGCGCTCGGCTTCGGTGCTCGCGGCCATCTGGTCGCGGGCGCGTTGATCGTCACCCTGTTCGCGCTCACCGACCTGCTTGACGGGACGATGGCCCGGATGAGCGGTGGCTCCACCCGGGTCGGCGCGTTCCTCGACTCAAGCATGGACCGGGTCGCCGACAGCGCCGTCTTCGGCGCTGTCGCGTACTGGCTGGCCACGCAGGGCAACTACTCCGGGGTGGCCGCCGCGTTGGTCTGCCTGGCCGCCGGCAGCCTGGTCTCCTACGTGAAGG
>NZ_JAGPXZ010000848.1:0-2419 GCF_018070305.1 Micromonospora sp. M51
CCCCCCGACGGCGGGGGGGGGCGGCTGTGCGGCCGCCGCCCGTCTGGTGTCTCGACTGCCGGCGGTTCCCGCGCCGGCTCCAGGCGTTACTTCTTGCCGAGGCTGACGATCTCGCCGACCGAGTCCCGGCGGACCGCGTCGTAGAACGTCTTGGCTCGGGCGTTGTCGGCCAACACCACGCTCTCCGAGCCGATCCGGCCGGTGCCCTTGGTGGGGCTGGTCACGAAGGTCATGTTCCCGCCGCGAACGCCACGCATCTGCGTCGCCATGTCGAACAGCGACAGTTCCTTGTCCACCGAGACGGAGTTCGAAGTCGCCTTGAGGAAGCTGTTCAACTTGCCGGGGTTGGTGAGGATGCCGCCGGAGGAGGCCTTGTCGATGATGGCGCGGATCACCTGCTGCTGGTGGCGGATCCGGGCGAAGTCACCGTCGGCGAACTGCTTGCGCTGGCGGGAGTAGTCCAGAGCCGCCTCGCCGTCCATCCGCTGCACACCCTTCTTGAAGGTGCGGAACGGCTCGTGGATCGAGGTGAAGCTCTTCTCCGAGTCGATGTCCACGCCGCCCAGCGCGTCGATGATCTCCTTGAAACCAGCGAAGTCGATCAGCGTCACGTGGTCCACCCGGACCCCGGTGAACTTCTCCACCGTCTGCACCATGAGGGGCACCCCACCCCAGGCGTACGCGGCGTTCACCTTGGCGTCCCGGCCACCGTTGTTGCCGTCCGCCGACTTCGGCACCGAAACCCAGGTGTCGCGGGGAATCGAGATCAGCTGGGCGCTCTTCCGGTCCTTCGGCAGGTGGGCCAGGATGATCGTGTCGGTACGCGAGCCGCTCGTCTTCTCCGGGTCGCGGGAGTCGCTGCCCAGAATCATGATGTTCATCGCGCCGTCGACGGCCGCTTGGGGGCGCGACTCCTCGGGCACGCCGTCGAAGGCGTCGACCCGCTCGATACCCGACTCGACCGACCGCAGGTAGAGACCGCCGGCCACCATGCCGCTGCCCCCCAGCACCAGCAGGATCAGCAGGCTGAACAGGGCGATCCGGCGCCAGCGGCGGCGGCGCGGCGGTGCGGCGGCCGGCGGAATGTCCTCGGTCGATTGAGGCCCGCCGGCGGCGCCGTAACTCGGTTCCGTCCAGTGCTCCGCTGTATGTTCACGACGTGGCATGGGCGCGATGCTACTGAACGTGGTTTCTCAGCGCGTACCCTCGTCCGGACACCATCGTGCGACGTAAGTCCCAAATCGGGCGGCGCACCATCCGCCGTTTCCCTCTGCCGACGCTCCCGGGGAAGTGGTATGAACCTTCGGTGGACGCAACGAAGCTCCGCCGAGCCATCGCCCGTACCCCGCTCGCACCCGTCGCCGCCTTCCCCAAGCGGTTCGCCCGGGTCGCCCGCCACGACGCCAAGGTGCTGCGCGCCTCGGCCCGGTGGCTGGTCACCTCCCGTGAGCATCACAACTACACCTACGAGCTGACCAAGCTGAGCCGCCACCACCTGACCTGGTTCGTCAGCGTCGTCTGCGACATCCCCGTGCAGCAGGTCCGCGGCTACGTCGCCGAGATCGAGTCCGACGACGCGCTGCGCCACCACATCGAGCAGGCCACCGCCACCGCAGCCCGCCGTGGCCTCGCCGACCGGAAGGTCCGCTACGCCCGACGCGTCGGCTGGTACGCGATCGTCCGGGCCACCCACCCCGCACACGTCGTGGAGACCGGCGTCGACAAGGGGTTGGGCACCTGCGTCCTGGCGTCCGCCCTGTTGCGCAACGCGCAGGAGGGGCACCCCGGGCGGGTCACCTCCCTGGACATCAACCCGGAGGCCGGCTACCTCGCCCGGGTCGCGCCCTGGTCCGAGGTCGTCGACCTGGTGATCGGCGACTCGATCGCCTCGATCGGCGCGCTGGACCGCCCGGTGGACCTGTTCCTGCACGACAGCGACCACAGCCGTGCCCACGAGAAGCGTGAGTTCGACGCCGTGGAGCCCACGCTCGCCCCCGGCGCGATCCTGCTCACCGACAACGTCACCAGCACCAACGTGCTCGCCGAGCACGCCGAACGCACCGGCCGCCGGTTCCTCGCGTACCGGGAGAGCCCGGTCAACCACTGGTACCCGGGCGACGGGATCGGCGTGGCATGGTAGCCGGGTGCGGCTGACCTCCATTCACACGTACCCGATCAAGGGTTGTCACCGGCTCGACCACGACGGTGCGTTCGTGCACCGGTGGGGGCTGGCCGGCGACCGGCGCTGGATGGTCGTGGACGCCGACGGCGTCGGCGTCACCCAGCGGGACACCACCCGGCTCGTGGGCCTGCGCGCCTCGGTGCGCCCCGGAGGTCTGTCGCTGCGCGCCGACGGGCAGCCCGACCTCGACGTGCCCGAGCCCGCCGGCGGTGAACCGGTACCGGTGCGCACCTTCCG
>NZ_JAGPXZ010000849.1:0-2413 GCF_018070305.1 Micromonospora sp. M51
GCTCGGTGACTTCGTCGAGCACGACCTCGACGACGACCACGTGCTGACGCCGGTGGACCGGCCGAAGGGCCGCAACGCCGCTGCCATCGTGGCCGGGGTGGTCACCACGCCGACCGAGCGGCACCCGCAGGGCGTCACCCGGGTGGTGCTGCTGGGCGACCCGACGAAGTCGCTGGGCGCTCTGTCGGAGCCGGAGTGCCGGCGCGTGATCGCCGCACTGGACCTGGCCGAGCGGATGCAGGTGCCGCTGGAGTGGTGGGCGCTGTCCGCCGGGGCGCGGATCTCGATGACCTCCGGCACGGAGAACATGGACTGGGTGGCGGCGGCGCTCAAGCGGATCGTCGAGTTCACCCAGGCCGGCGGTGAGATCAACATCGTGGTCGCGGGCATCAACGTCGGCGCTCAGCCGTACTGGAACGCCGAGGCGACAATGCTCATGCACACCAAGGGCATCCTGGTGATGACGCCGGACTCGGCGATGGTGCTCACCGGTAAGCAGTCGCTCGACTTCTCCGGCGGCGTGTCGGCCGAGGACAACTTCGGCATCGGCGGCTACGACCGGGTGATGGGGCCGAACGGGCAGGCGCAGTACTGGGCGCCGAACCTGACCGCCGCCCGCGACGTGGTGATGGCCCACTACGACCACACGTACGTCGCGCCCGGGGAGGACGCGCCCCGACGGGCGGTCACCGCCGACCCGACCGACCGGGACATCTCCGACTTCCCGCACGACGTGGCGGGCAGTGCCTTCGCCACCGTCGGGGAGATCTTCTCGGCCGAGTCCAACCCGGACCGCAAGAAGCCGTTCGACATCCGGACGGTGATGCGGGCCCTCTCCGACCAGGACCACCCGGTGCTGGAGCGCTGGGCCGGCATGGCGGACGCGGACACCGCCGTCGTGCAGGACGTCCACCTCGGTGGTACCCCGGTCTGCCTGCTCGGCATCGAGTCCCGGTCGGTGCCGCGGCACGGCTTCCCGCCCACCGACGGTCCGGACACCTACACGGCGGGCACGCTCTTCCCCCGCTCGTCGAAGAAGGCCGCGCGGGCGATCAACGCGGCCAGCGGCAACCGGCCGCTCGTGGTGCTGGCGAACCTGTCCGGCTTCGACGGCTCACCGGAGTCGATGCGCAAGCTGCAACTGGAGTACGGCGCTGAGATCGGCCGGGCGATCGTGAACTTCCGGGGTCCCATCGTCTTCTGCGTGATCTCGCGCTACCACGGCGGTGCGTTCGTGGTGTTCTCGAAGGCGCTGAACCCGAACATGACGGTGCTGGCGCTGGAGGGTTCGTTCGCCTCGGTGCTCGGTGGCGCACCCGCCGCCGCTGTGGTGTTCTCCGCCGACGTCAACGCCCGTACGTCGGCCGACCCGCGGGTGCGGGACCTGGAGGCCCGCGCCGCCGCCGCGGCCGGCACCGAACGCGCCGCGCTGACGGCGGAGCTCGACGAGCTGCGTTCGTCGGTGCGCGCGGAGAAGCTCAGCGAGGTGGCCGCCGAGTTCGATCGGGTGCACAACATCCACCGCGCCGTCGAGGTCGGCTCGGTGGACGCCGTCATCCGCGCCGCCGAGCTGCGTCCACGCATCATCGAGGCCATCGAGGCCCGCCTGGGGTGACCCACCGAGACCGGGCGGGGTGGGCTCGGTTCCTGGACGACCAGGAACCGGGCCCGCCCCGTTTCAGGTGGCGTGGCGCAGCAGTTCGTGAAGGAACCCGACGACCTCGTCGGGGCTGAGGTCCATGGCGTTCTCGCCGACGCTGACCTCGAACGAGCACCGGTCCGGTGCCGGCGCCGAGCGTACGCGGCCGAACAACTCCACCCCGTCGGCGGCGAGCAGCGCGTCGGCGGCCCGCGTCGCGGCGTCCGGGCCGACCGGGAGGTGGACGTGGAACAGGGGCGTCTGCGGTGGGTCCGGGTAGGCGCGGGCCACCCCGTCGGCGTTGATGGCCGCCGCGATCGCCACCGCGTGCTCCCGGTGCGCCGGTAGCCGGGGCAGCAGGGTGTCCAGGCCGTGCAGCGCGGTGAGGGCCAACGGCCACGCGTCGTAGACGTCGCCGCCGAGCCGACGACGCCACACCCGGGCCTCGGCCACCAGTGCGGTGTCCCCGGCGAGCGCGGCACCGCCGGCGCCCTGCAGTCCCTTGTAGAACGAGACGTAACCGGTGTCGAACAGCGCGGCGATCTCGGCGAACGGCCGCTGGTAGTACGTCTGCGCCTCCCAGAGGCGGGCGCCGTCGAGGTGGATGGCGGCGCCGCGTTCACGCATCGCCTCGGTCTGCGCGACGAGGTCGTCCCACTGCGGCAGCAGTCCGCCGATGTCCCGTTGCGGCAGCTCCCACAGCACGGCAGCGAGCGGTTCGGCGACGGCGGTGAGGTCGGCCAGGGTCATCAACCGGTGGCGGTCGCCGACGGG
>NZ_JAGPXZ010000085.1:0-12951 GCF_018070305.1 Micromonospora sp. M51
CAATGCGCGGGTCGTCCGCGGTGGACATCGCGGTGGGCCTCGCCTCCGCCGGGCTGCGGCCGTTCGTCAGCACGTTCGCCACGTTCGCGGCGTTCCGCGCGGGGGAGAGTGTCAAGCTCGGCCTCGGGTACCTCGGTGCCCCCGTGGTCCTGGTCAGCCCGTACGGCGGGGTGTCCGGCGCGTGGTTCGGGCCGACCCACCACTGCCTGGAGGACCTCGCGGTGATGCAGAGCCTGCCGGGTGTGCGGATCGCCGTACCCGCCGGTGAGGCCGAGACCCGCGAGGCGATCCGGGCCGCCGCCGACGGCGACTGGCCGTGCTACGTGCGGCTGGGCCGCAACGAGGTGTTCGACGCGTCGTTCGCCCCGGCCGGTCGGGGCGCTGTCACCTGGTTGAACCCGATGGGTGGTGACACCTGCGTCGTATCCATCGGGGAGAAGCCGACGGCACTGTGCCAGGCCGCCACCGAGCAGCAGCCGGACCTCGGCCACGCGCACCTGTGCTGGGTGGACGAGGAGAGCCTGACGCTCGCCCTGCCGCAGCTGGCCGACGCGCGACGGCTGGTCGTCGTCGAGGAGCACCGCGCCGCCGGCAGCGTGGCCTCCACCCTCGCGCTGCTGCTGCCCGACCGCGAGGTGCTGAGTGTGAACGCCGGCGCCGACTGGCCGGCCGAGGGCGGCAACCACGACGAGACACTCGCCGCGTTGGGGCTCACGACATCCGCGGTTCTCAGCGCTGTTCTGAAGGGGAAATGATGACCACCACGATGCAACCCAGCGCCAGCGCGCTGGAAGTGACCCGACAGACGCTTGCGGACCCCACGCTCGCCCGACGCAGCCCGGGTGAGGAATTCGCCATGTCGGTTGCCCGGGTGCAGAACGGCGACGACGTGGTGGTGCCGATCCGGGCACACCTGACCGCCTCGTTCCCGCTGTTCAAGAGCCGCCCGCGCTACACCGTGCGGCACCTGTTGAAGGTGGCCTCGGTCTCCGATCAGACGCTCGCCTACGTACGCGAGGCTCCGAAGAGCGAGTACGCGAACGCGGGCACGGCGTACGCCAGCACGCCGGAGGCCACCTTCGAGCCCACCGTCGAGTACGCCGAGCTGACCGAGCTGAGCGTGTCCGTGCCCCTGCCCGCCGACCTGCGGCACGAGCCCGCGTTGCTCGCCGCGTTCATCGACTACCGGGTGCTGGTCCGGATGGGCGTGGTGGAGAACCAGGCCCTGCTGCACGGCACCGCCGACGGTCGGATCGCGGGGCTGCTCAAGCTGCCCGAGATGCGCAGGTCGACCATTGGCGGCGACCTCGGTGCGGCGTTGACCGCCGCGGCGGGGGCGGTCGAGGAGACCGGTGGTTCCTGCGACGGCATCGTCGTGCACCCCGCCCACTACTGGGACCTGGTCCGCGACGGGCTGCTCGGCCGACTCGCCGAGGCCGGAATCAAGGTCTCGCGTACCCGGATGATGCCGCGCGGTCAGGCGCTGCTCGGGGATTTCCGGGCCGCCGTGACGCTGCTCGACCCCAGCCGGTCGTCGCTGACGCTGCACGGCGACGTCGTGGAGGCCCGCACCTCCGTGGGCCTGGCCGTGCACCTGCCCCAGCACTTCCTCCTGTTGACGGACGGTCAGCGATGAAGGTCATCTACATCACCGGCTGGCTGCGCAGCGGCAGCACCATCCTCGGCAACGTCCTCAACGAGTTGCCCGGCGTGCTGCACGCGGGCGAACTGCACTACCTGTGGAAGAACGGCCTGCTGGACAGCGGCACGAACTCGCTGTGCGGGTGCGGCGAGCAGATCCGGCAGTGCACGCTGTGGTCGTCGGTGATCGCCACGTTCGGCAACGCCGAGCCCACCAAGCTCGCCCGCCAGATGATGTCGTCGCAGCAGGCCGGCCTGCGGACCCGGCACACCCGCGCCCGCCTGGCCAGCACGCCCCCGCACGTCACCCAGGTCCTGGACCGCACCGTCGCCGTCTACCGGGAGCTGGCGCGGCGGGGCGCGGAGCGGGCGGTGGTGGACAGCTCCAAGTACCCGGCCGAGGCGGCCGCCCTGCTGCGACGCTCCGATGTGGACGTGCGGGTGCTGCACATCGTCCGTGACCCGCGGGCCACCACCTACTCGTACCAGCGCGGCAAGCGGTACATCGAGCCGATGAGCCCGGCCCAGAGCACGGCGAACTGGGTGGGCTTCAACGTGGCCTCCGAGTACGTCGGCCGGGCCGCGGCGGGCCGCTATCTCCGAATCCGACACGAGGACCTGACCCGGCAGCCCCGTGAGGTGCTGGCCGATGTGCTGCGTTTCGCGGGGCTCGACGACGAGCCACCGGTGACCGAGGAGGGCAAGGTGACCCTCGGCACCAACCACACGGTCACCGGCAACCCGGATCGGCTCGGTCAGGGCACCGTGTTGATCCGGCCGGACGACCGTTGGCGTACGGAGCTGCCGGCGCTGCCCACCGCCACGACCACGGCGCTCGCCCTGCCCCTGCTACGCCGCTACGGGTATCCGACGCTGGCGCGAAAGGTGGCGTGATGGATCTCGGACTGTCCGGGCGGACGGCGTTGGTGGCCGCCGCCAGCAGCGGCCTCGGGCTGGCGGTCGCTCGCGCGTTGGCGGCCGAGGGCGCGAACGTGTCCATCGCGGCCCGCGACCCGCAGCGACTGGCCGCGGCGCACAAGCTGGTCGACGAGGCCGGTCCTGGGCGGGTGCTCTCCGTCGAGGTGGACGTCCGTGACGACGCGGACGTGACGCGCTGGGTGAACCAGACGGCCGAGGAGTTCGGCGCGCTGCACGTCGTGGTCACCAACTCGCCCGGCGTGCCGCACGGCCAGGCCGACACGTTCACAGTGGACGACTATCGGCAGGGCGTCGAGGGGTCGTTGCTGCCCCACATCTCGATCACGTTGGCGGCCCTGCCGCACCTGCGCCGGGCCGGTTGGGGACGGATCCTGCTGATCACCTCGGAGGCCGTACGTCAACCGCTGCCCGGCACCGCGATGTCCGCGACCGCCCGGTTGGGCGTGCTCGGCTTCGCCAAGGGTGTGGTCCACGCGGTCGGCGCCAGCGGCATCACGGTGAACGTGCTGGCCCCCGGCGTACATCAGACGCCGGCCTTCGACGGGTTCGTGGCGGCGCGGTCCGCCATCGACGGCGAGGCCGCGCTCAAGGAGATCATCGCCGAGGTGCCGCTCGGCCGGGTCGGGCAGCCGGCGGACTTCGGTGCGCTCGCCGCCTTCCTCGCCAGCGAGCAGGCGGGCTTCGTGACCGGCACGGTGCTGCTGGTCGACGGCGGAAACACGCGAGGTGTCACATGAGTCTGGAAATGCTGGAAGCAGAGTCGATCCACATCATCCGCGAGGTGGCCTCCGAGTTCGAGCGGCCTGCGCTGCTCTTCTCCGGCGGCAAGGACTCGATCGTCATGCTCCGCCTGGCGGAGAAGGCGTTCCGGCCGGCGCCGATGCCGTTCGCGTTGGTCCACGTCGACACCGGGCACAACTTCCCGGAGGTCCTCGACTACCGCGACAAGCGCGTCGCCGAGCTGGGCGTGCGGCTGGTCGTGGCCTCGGTGCAGGACTCGATCGACTCCGGGCGGGTGGTCGAGCCGACCGGACGCCGGGCCAGCCGCAACCGGTTGCAGACCACCACGCTGCTGGACATCATCGCCGAGCACCGCTTTGACGTGGCGTTCGGCGGAGCCCGACGCGACGAGGAGAAGGCCCGGGCCAAGGAGCGCATCTTCTCCTTCCGCGACGAGATCGGCCAGTGGGACCCGAGAAACCAGCGCCCGGAGCTGTGGAACCTGTTCAACACCCGCATCCGGCCGGGCGAGCACATCCGGGTCTTCCCGCTGTCCAACTGGACGGAACTCGACGTCTGGCGCTACATCGCCCGCGACGAGCTCGACGTGCCGCCGATCTATTTCGCGCACCGGCGGCGGGTGTTCGAGCGGGACGGCATGCTGCTGGCGGAGAACCCGTACCAAGCGCCGGACCCCACTGAGGTGGTGTCCGAGGAGACCGTGCGGTACCGGACGGTCGGTGACATGACCTGCACGGGGGCGGTCCTCTCCGGCGCGCGGACGGTCGCCGACATCATCCAGGAGGTGGCGACCACCAGGATCACCGAACGCGGCGCGACCCGGGCGGACGACCGGACCAGCGAGGCCGCCATGGAGGACCGCAAGCGGGAAGGGTACTTCTGATCATGGACATCCTCCGGTTCGCCACCGCCGGCTCGGTGGACGACGGCAAGAGCACACTCATCGGACGGCTGCTCTACGACTCCAAGTCCACCTTCACCGACCGGCTCGCCGCGGTCGAGGACGTCAGCCGTCGGCGTGGCGACGAGTACACCAACCTCGCACTGCTGATGGACGGCCTGCGGGCGGAACGTGAGCAGGGCATCACCATCGACGTGGCGTACGGCTACTTCGCCACGCCCAAGCGCAAGTTCATCCTCGCCGACACCCCCGGCCACGCCCAGTACACCCGGAACATGGTGACCGGCGCCTCCACGGCGGACCTGGCCATCGTCCTGGTGGACGCCACGAAGGGCATGGTCGAGCAGAGCCGGCGTCACACGTTCCTGCTCGGCCTGCTCGGCGTGCCGCACCTGGTGGTCTGCGTCAACAAGATGGATCTGGTCGGGTACGACCAGGGCGTGTTCGACAGTATCCGGGCGGAGTTCTCGGCGTTCACCACGAGGATGGCCACGCGGGACGTCACCTTCGTGCCGATCAGCGCGCTGCACGGGGACAACGTGGTGAGTCGCTCGACCGAGATGCCCTGGTACGAAGGCACCTCGCTGCTGCATCACCTGGAGAACGTGCACATCGCCTCGGACCGCAACCTGGTCGACGTCCGCTTCCCGGTGCAGTACGTGATCCGCCCGCAGTCCAGTGCCTGCCCCGACTACCGCGGTTACGCTGGTCAGGTCGCCGGCGGGGTGCTGCGCCCCGGTGACGAGGTCATGCACCTGCCCTCCGGGCTGACCACCCGGGTCGCCGCCATTGACGGTCCGGACGGGCCGGTCGATGAGGCCACGCCGCCGATGTCGGTGGTGCTGCGGCTCGCCGACGACCTGGACGTGTCCCGTGGGGACATGATCTGCCGGCCGCACAACGCGCCGGCCGTGGTCCAGGACATCGACGCCATGGTGGTCTGGATGAACGAACGGGCGCTCCGGCCGCCGGCTCGGCTGCTGCTCAAGCACACCACCCGGACCGTGCGCGCGGTCATCCGGGATCTGCAGTACCGGCTCGACGTCAACACACTGCGGCGCGATCCCGATCCCACCGAGTTGCGGTGCAACGAGATCAGCCGGCTCCAGCTGCGGGTGACCCAGCCGCTGTTGTGTGACCCGTACTCCCGCAATCGGCTCACCGGCTCCTTCATCCTCATCGACGAGGAAACGAATCACACGGTGGGCGCCGGCGTCATCAACTGACGCCCGACACATCGTCCGAGCCCGCGGGACAGCCCCACCTGGAAACCTGGGGGGGGGACGGCGGGGGGCTCGGACCGCGACCGGCTCCGGTCACCTGAGCGGTGGCTCAGTCTCAGGTCTGCGGCCGGGTGAGCAGCACGCTCAGCGCGCCGAGCTCCCCCCGGTTGGTGATGCCGAGCTTGCGGTAGACCCGGTGCAGGTGGTTCTCCACCGTCCGCACCGACAGCACGAGGGTTCGGGCGATCTCGCGGCTGGACAGCCCTCCGGCGGCGAGCTCGGCGATCTCACCCTCGCGGGGCGTGAGGCGTGGCGGCGCCAGCGCTGACAACGCGGGCGAGCGGGGGATCTCGTCGCAGTGGCGCATGAACATGAGGGCGCGGGCGGCGGCGGTGGACGCCAGGGCCAGGCGGCCATCGGACCGGTGCCGCTCGGACTCCTCGGCGGCGGCCTCCGCGGCCAGCAGCGGGCTACCCATTTCGGCGAAGTCGGCGGAGGCCTTCGCGAGCGCCGCCGCGTCACCCTCCGCCATCGCCCGGGCGTGCAGGGCGTAGGACTTCCCGAGGAGTCGCCCGGACTGGCCCGCGAGCGTCCGCAGCCGGTCGGCGGCTGGTCGCGGAGCGCCCAGGCGCGCCGCGTCGTGCAGGGCCAGCGTCTCGAAACCTGCCGAACCCCGGTCCCGGGCCAGTCGCGCGGTCCACTGTGCGTGCGCGGCGGCGTCGCCGTGCCGGGCGCCGATGACCCAGGCGCGGTTGAGTTCCGTCCAGGGGCTCAGCAGGCGCAGGGACACCCCGTCCAAGCGGTCGGCCTCGGCCAACGTGCTGGCCGCGGCGTCGGGTTCGCCGGTCAGCGCGTAGCTGTGCGCGAGCAGCCCCAGCAACACCGCCAGCATGTTGTTCGACCTCTGCTCACGGGCGATCGAGATGCCCTCACGGCACCAGGACGCCTGGTCCCGCAGCTGCCCCCGCATCCGGGCGACCAGGCCGCGCAGCAGGCACGACACCAGGGTCGCGAACTGCCACCGGTTGGCGAGCGCCCGTTCGTAGCTGATGCGGGCCCGCTCCTCCGCATCGGCGAACTGCGCGGTCCACAGCATGCCGTGGACGGTGCCCAGGTCGGCGAGAACGGAGAGCCACGGTGCCTCGTCCGGCCACTCGCCGGCGAGCAGGTCGAGTCCCTCGTGTGGGCGGCCGGAGAAGACCATGGCCAGGCCGGCGGCCACCTGGGCTTCCGGCTCGTCCGGCGCCCCGGCGGCGAACTCCAGGGCGTCCTTCGGGGCGTCCGAGAGAGCACGCAGCAGCGCCTGCCGGGCGACCAGCCGCCGACGGGCGACCGGGTCGACGACCTCGTCGACCGCCGCCGCCAGCAGCGCCTCGGCGGGCCCCTGCCGGTCGAGTCCGAAGTAGAGGTTGAACGCGCGCACCATGGCGACCCGGGCCCGGTCGAAGTCGCAGTCCAGCCGACCGAGACCGGACAGCGCGGACTCGGCTTCCGCCGGGCGGCCGGCGAACAGCAGGCCGTAGCCGAGCGGTTCGATCACCGCCGTTCCCCGACCGGCGGCCAGCTCGCGCTGGGCCAGCTGCCCGGCGAGCTCGAAATCCAGTGCCGACCGTGCGGCCCTGGCGGCGACCGCAGTGTTCTCCGGGGACGGCCGCTGGCCACAGGCCAGCTGCCACCGTACGGTCCGCGCGAGGTCGACCGGATCGTGGCTGCTCGCCTCCATCAGGCTGGCGCACTGACCGAGCCACCGTCGCGCGCGCAGACGCGGCGTGACGGCACGCAGGACATCTCCATAGATCGGGTACGTCAGGCGGGCGAGGTCCTGGCCACCGCTTCGCTCGATAGTGATGAGACCGTGCGCTTCCGCTGCTTCGAGCACGTCAGCGGAGACCAGCTCGCCGAGCACGTTCGGGCCGATCGGCTCGGTGACGGCGAGGAGCTCCATGGCGGAACGGCATTCCGGCGACACCGCCGCGAGCCGCTCGTCGATCAGCCCGGTGAGCCAGGACGGGATGGCGAACGGGCCACGAAGCATCCACATGCCGTTCTCGGTCACCAGCCGGTTCGCCTCCAACTGAGCGGTCAGCAGCTCGCGTACCAGCAACGCGTTGCCCGCGGTGGCCTCCCAGAACCGCTGAACCAGAGCACCTTCCACCTGGCCGGACAGCGCCTCACCGAGGATCTGGTGGACGTCGTCGCGGCTGAGCGGGCCAACCTCGATCCACTCGGCCAGCCCGTCGGTCCACAGGTCCGCGATCGGGCGCGGCAGCCGCCGGTCGGGACGCACCGCGGCGAGGAGGAAGAGTTCGCCCCGCCGGGCGAGCTGCACCGCCAGCGCGGCGGATGCCTCGTCCAGCAGGGGAGCGTCGTCCACGAGAAGCGTCAGACGGCGCTTGCCGGCCGGCTTGAGCAGCGCCTCGGCCGCGACCCGGAGCGCGTCGCCCGTGAACGGTGAGCGGAGCAGCCCGGACGGTAGGTGTTCGGCGAGCGCGCCGAACGGGACGTTGGCGGTCGCCACGGTGGTGACGGCCCGGATGACGTGGTGTCGCGCCGGGTCCGCCCGGTGGGCGGCCTCGGTCTGCAGCCGGCTCTTGCCCACGCCTTCCGGGCCGATCAACGCGATGCCGGCGGATCCGCGCCGGTCGGTCGCTGCGCAGATGCGCCGCAGCTCTGAGTGCCGGCCAGCGAAAACATCTCGGAGGCGGTCCCTGATCGTTACCTCGGTGGAATCCACCACCCCACTGTCTTATTGGTCGCTATCGATCGGCTTTCGTCAAACCATCACCCGGGCGGCCTATCGACGAACCGCGAGGCCAGCGCGCTCCTGAGTACCGAATGCGGCCCCTGTGTATCGAGCAGCCGGACCGGTTGAGTACTTCGTCGCGATAACCCGGTAGCGATGAGGAAGCCTTTCCCGCAGAGGTTTCCCAGTATCGTCGCCACTGCCGGCAAGCCCGACCAGAATCAGCTCTCGTGAATTGGGGCGATAATGTCGTATCTGAAGCCGACCGATCCTGCCGTACTGGCGAAGGCCGTCGCTGACAACCTCGTCGTCGCGGCCGACCCCGACGCACCCGCCTCGGGCCTCTACTACTGGGAGATCTCCCGGCCCTGGCGGGACAAGGTCGTCGACGCGGTCCGGACGTGTGGGGCCGACGCGATCCGCACGCTGGGTGAGAGCCTGCTGGCCGACCCGACGGACCACCGACGGTACTGGGCGCTGCACGCGGCGCTGGCGGAGCGGCACGGCCGCGACTCCGCCATCGACAACATCATGCACCTGGGCTGGCGTGCGGAGTGCAACTCACGCCTGGGCCACGTGCTGAACGAGGACTACACGAGCGACGCCGTCCCGGTGACGGTGGAGGAGATGGCCGCGTTCGACCCGGGGCCGCGGCTGCCCGACGGCGCCGCGCCGGAGGTCCTCGTGGTGATCCCGTTCCACAGCCGGCTGGAGGGCGGCGGCGAGCGGCTGCGCAACCTCCTGGCGTGCCTGCGTTCGCTGCGTGACCAGTCGTTGCCGCGCGAGCAGTATCAGGTGACGGTCGTGGAGAGTGACGAGCAGTCCCGCTGGCGTGACGTGATCAGCCGCTTCGCCGACAACTACATCTTCGCCCCCAAGAGTGGGGTGTTCAACAAGTCCTGGGCGATGAACGTCGGCGTCGCGAACACGCCCGGAGACACCGAGATCATCTGCCACATGGACGCCGACGTGCTGGCCGACCGTGACTTCCTGGCGCGCAACGTCGACCGCATGCGCGAACCCGGCACGATGGGGCACCTGCCGTACCGGGACATGGTGGCGATGGACTACCCCGCCACCTGGCGGGCGATCCGCGAGCGGCTGCACGGCGGCGCGGCGGCGCCCGACCCGCGGCGGCTGCGCGCCTTCACGCTGCGCCGTGGCCCGGGGCTGTGCTTCTTCGCCCGTGCCGAGCTGTACTACCGGACCGGCGGCATGGACGAGCGCTTCCAGGGCTGGGGCGGCGAGGACATCGAGTTCAACTACCGCTTCGGTTTCGACGCGGCGTACGACGCCTTCGACGAGCCGCTGCTGCACATGCGGCACCCGTCCTACTCCGAGCTTCGCGGTGACGGCAAGTTGATCAACGCGCACCTCGTGCCGGGCAGCTGGCAGCCGACCCGGCCGATCGGTCAGCTCGACCAGTTCGCCCCGGCCAGCGTCTAACGTTCGGAGGACGGCGTGACCACAGAGACAAGTACGGCGGTCCGGCTACTCCAACCCGCCGGACCGCACGACGACAGGACCATGCTCGACCATCTCCGGGAGGCCGTGGCCCGGCATCCGCAGCGGTCGGCGGTGATCTGCTGGCACGCCGATGGCCGGGCGACCGAACGGCTGACCTACGCACAGTTGGGTGCGACGGTCGAGCGGTTGGCGGCCGGGCTGGCGAGGCTCGGCGTCCGCCGCGGCGAGGTGGTGACGCTGCAACTGCCCAACTCGTGGCAACTCGTCGCCCTCGCCCTCGCCTGCGCGCGGATCGGCGCCGTCGCCGGTCCGGTGGCGCCGATCATGCGCCGGCGTGAGCTGGAATTCATGACCCGGCTCACCGAGAGCCCGGTGTACGTGGGGGCGGCCTCCTACCGTGGCTTCTCGTACGACGAGATGTGCGCGGAGGTGGCGGCGGCGGTGCCCTCCCTCCGCCATCGCGTCCTCATCGGTGAGCCGAGCACTCCGGGTGCCCTCGACTTCGACGCCGACCTGCTCAACCGGGCCTGGGAAGACGAGGTGCCGCCCGGTGAGCTGGACGGCCGCGAAGCCGGCCCCGACGACCTGGCCCAGGTCATGTTCACCTCCGGCACCACCGGTGAGCCGAAGGGTGTCATGCACAGTCACCGGACGCTCTACGCGATCAACCAACGGCAGATCGAGGTGCTGGGGCTGACCAGCGACGAGGTGACGGCGATGGGCTCGCCCACCACCCTGCAGGGTGGATACACCTGGAACTTCGTCATGCCGCTGCTGCTGGGCGCGAGCGCGGTGCAACTGGACACCTGGGATCCGGCGTTGATGCTGCGGATCTTCGAGGCGGAGCGGGTGACGTTCTTTTACGGCGCGCCGACGTTCCTCAGCGACCTGATCCACGAGCAGCGACGCAGTGGGCGGGACGTCGGCGCCCTCAAGGCGTTCGGCACCGGCAGCGCGCCGGTGCCACCGGTCCTCGTGGAGGAGGCGCGGGAGGTCCTCGGCTGCCGCGTCTACGCCGTCTGGGGCATGACGGAGAACGGCTGCGTCACTGTCACCCGCCCGGAGGACCCACCGATGCGGGCCGCGGAGAGCGACGGCACACCGGTGCCCGGCATGGAGATCCGCATCGTCGACGAGAAGACCGGCAGACCTGTCGAGAAGGGTGAGGTCGGGCGGCTCCAGGTACGGGGCGACAACCAGTGCCTGGGCTACTACCGCCGTCCGAACCTGTACCGCCAGTCGCTGACACCCGACGGGTGGTTCGACACCGGCGACCTGGCGCGCGACGACGGACACGGCGGCATCCGCATGGTCGGCCGCCTGAAGGACGTCATCGTCCGGGGAGCCGAGAAGGTGCCAGTGGTCGAGGTGGAGGCAGCGCTGCTGCGCCACCCGGCGATCCGGGAGGCGGCCGTCGTCGGTTATCCGGACCCACGGCTCGGGGAACGGGCGTGCGCGGTCATCGTGCCGGACGGCGAGGCGCCCTCCCTCGACGAATTGCGTGCCCATCTCACCGAGCTGGGCATGGCCAAGCCGTATTGGCCGGAGCGGATCAGTGCGGTTGACGAACTGCCGAAGACGCCGTCGGGAAAGGTCCAGAAGTTCGTTCTGCGGGAACGATTGAAGGCGACGTGATGGATTTCTCTCTTACTGCTGATCAGCGCGCGCTGGCCGAACGGGTGCGCACCTTCACCGAGAAGCGAATAACGCCGTTCTATCAGGACAGCGACCGGCAGGGACAGTTCCGCCCCGATCTGCTGCCCGAGTTGGCCGCCGAGGGCCTGTTCGCCCTGCGCGTCCCGGTCGAGTACGGCGGGCTGGGGTTGGACGCGGTCAGCACCGGCGTCGCCCTGGAGGAGCTGGCCCGCGGCGACCTCACCGCGTGCTACCCGGTGCTGAACGCCGCCCTGGTGGCCGGCATCATCACCGCCAACGGGACCCCGGAGCAACGCGCGCGCTGGCTGCCGGCGATCGCTCGCGGGGACGCCGTGGTGGCGTTCTGCATGACCGAGCCCAGCCACGGGACCGACGCGGCCGCCGTCAAGCTGCGAGCCGAGCCGAACGGTCCGCACGACTGGCGGCTCGTCGGCGAGAAGACCTCGATCATGCTGGGGGCGTACGCCACCCACGGGATGATCTTTGCCCGTACCAGCGACGCGCCACGTGCCCGTGGGGTCACCGCCTTCTACGCCCGGTTGGACGACCAGCACGTCGTGCGGTCAACCCTGCGTGACCTGGGCAGCCGGTCCGGCGGCCGATCAACTCTGGTCTTCGACGGCCTGCCGGTCCAGGTGTCGGACGTGGTCGGCGAAACCGGACTCGGCTTCGCCCAGGGCATGCGCGGCTTCGACTACTCGCGGGCGCTCATCGCGCTCATGGCGGTGAGCGTGGCACGGGCCGCGCTGGACGACGCCATCTCGCACGCTCAGCACCGGCGGGCGTTCGAGAAGCCGCTCGGCCAGTTCCAGGGCATCGCCTTCCCGCTCGCGGAGTGCGCCACCTATCTGCACGCGGCCCGGCTCGTCGCGTACGAGGCGCTGTGGCGCAACGACGCCGGGCTGGAGCACCGTCTGGCGGCGAACATGGCCAAGTGGTGGGCGCCGAAGGTGGCCGTCGAGGCGACGCACCAGGCGTTGCTGACGCTCGGTCACTTCGGTTACAGCGAGGAGCAGCCGATCGCCCAGCGGCTCCGGGACCTGATCGGCACGCAGCTCGCCGACGGCACCGCCAACGCCACCAAGCTGGTGGTCGCACGGGAACTGCTCGGGCGGGAGTACGCGCCATGAGAACCTTCCCGTCCTATGTGGCCGGCAAGGACGTCGAGTCGGACCGGCACGTCTACGGCATCTCGGCGCGCGCGGCGCTGGAGGACACCTTCGGTGCGTTGAGCCTGAAGCGGCGGCTGGAGGCCGGTGAGTCCGGTGCCGAGGACGACCCGCGCGTTGTCGGACGATGCGCGTTGGCCGACCCGCAGACCGTCCAGCAGGCGTTGGCCGCGGCGGCCGCCGCCCAGCCGGAGTGGGGCAGGACGCCGCTGCGTACCCGGCTGCGTCTGGGCGAGGCGATCCGCCGGCGGCTCGTCGCGACCCGCGAGGAGTTCGTGGAGCTGATGGTCGCCGAGGGGCGGCCGCGCACCCCGTCGTACGCCGAGATCGACGGGTTGCTGCACATCTTCAGCGAGCAGACCCTCTCGTGGTGCGCCGAGCTGCTGCACCGCGAGTTCTCACACGACGGCAGGCGGATCGTGGTGCGCCGCCGTCCGGACGGGGTCGTCTGCGTGGCGCCGCCGCAGAACG
>NZ_JAGPXZ010000850.1:0-2411 GCF_018070305.1 Micromonospora sp. M51
CCGGCGCCACCTACAAGTACGATCCGCCGCCCGGTCGCAAGCCCGCGCTGCACGGGCGGCTGATCGAGGTGCTCGACGAGGCCACCGAGAACGAGGCGCACTGGTGCTTCCGGGCCATCGCGCACCCGAATGCCATCGCCGTGACCGCCCGGGTCAAGGCGGCGTGCACCCTGGCCGGGTTGGACCGGGACCTGCCCCAACGGCGGTTGGTCCTGCTGCGCAACGGTCCGTGGCCGACCGGGAAGCGTACGACCGAGGTGTTGACCGGTTTCGACGCGGCCGGCGGTCTGCGGTGCGCCGTGCCGGAGGCGGACCTGCGGGTCTTCGCGGCACTGCGGGTGATGGCGGCCGAGCCGTCCACGGCGTTGCAGGAGTGGCTGGTGGCCCGCCGTCCGGCCAGCGGCACCGAGCTGTTCCGGACGGTCCTGCCCGGGCCCGACGGGACGCGCGGTGCGGCCGGGTCGACGACGCCCGACGACGGCGAGCCACCGTCGGGTGGCCCCGGCCCCGACGCCGCGGACACGCCGGTCGGCGAGGTGGCAGCCGGTCAGTCGAGCAGCTCGGCGCCCGCGCCCGCGGACCCGGTCGACCCTGCTGTCGACGAGGACGGTCGGGCCGTCGGGCTGGGGCGGACCGTCGACGGTGGTCACCCGTTCACGGTGCCCCTGGAGTCGCTGCGCCGGCACGCCGTGGTGTTCGCCGGCTCGGGCTCGGGCAAGACCGTGCTCATCCGTCGGCTGGTCGAGGAGTGCGCCCGCGCGGGTGTCTCCGCGATCGTTCTCGACCCCAACAACGACCTGGCCCGGCTCGGTGACGCCTGGCCCGACCCGCCCGACGGCTGGGGCCCCGGCGACGCCGAACGGGCCACCGACTACCTCGCGCACACCGAGGTGGTGGTCTGGACGCCCCGGGTCACCGCCGGTCGGCCGCTGAGCTTCCAACCGCTGCCCGACTTCACCTCCCTGCGGGACTGGCCGGACGAGTTCGACCAGGCCGTCCGCTCCGCCGTGGAAGCGCTCGCGCCTCGGGCCGGCGTGGACCGCTCCAGCCGGCTCGCCCAGCAGGGCAAGGCCGTCCTCACCGAGGCCCTCCAGGCGTACGCGCGAAGCGGGATGGTGGGCCTGCCCGGCTTCACCGAGTTCCTCACCGACCTGCCCGACGGGGTCAGTCGGCTGGCCCGTGCCGGGAAGCTCGCCGAGGAGTTGGCCGAGGCGCTCAAGGCGGCGATGGTCACCGATCCCCTCTTCGGCGGGGTGGGCGCACCTGCCGATCCAGGGCTGCTGCTGACGCCGTCGGCCGGGCGACGGGCCCGGGTGTCGGTGATCAGCTTCGTCGGCCTCACCTCCGATCAGGAGCGGCAGAGCTTCGTCAACCAGTTGCAGATGGCGCTCTTCGCGTGGATCAAACGGCACCCCGCCGGTGACCGACCGCTGGGTGGGTTGTTCGTGATGGACGAGGCGCAGACGCTCGCGCCCTCGACCGCCACCACGGCCTGCACCGCCAGCACGATCGCGCTGGCCTCGCAGGCCCGCAAGTACGGGCTCGGGTTGGTCTTCGCCACGCAGGCGCCCAAGGGTCTGCACAACCAGATCTCCGGCAACGCGACCACGCAGTTCTTCGGGCTGCTCAACGCGCCGGCGCAGATCGACGCGGCCCGGCAGCTCGCCGAGGCCAAGGGTGGACGGCTGCCGGACATCGGCCTGCTCAACAGCGGTGAGTTCTACGCCGCCGGGGAGGGATTCTCGTTCGTCAAGGTCCGCACCCCGCTGTGCCTGACCCACCACCCGAAGGCGCCGTTGACCCCCGAGGAGGTCGTCGCCCGGGCCCGTCCGGCTGGGTAGCCTGAGGCCATGATCTTCATTACCGCCAAGTTCCGGATCCGGCCCGAGCACGCCGACCGGTGGCCGCAGATCGCCGCCGAGTTCACCGAGGCGACCCGCGCCGAGCCGGGCTGCCTGTGGTTCGACTGGTCCCGCAGTGTGGACGACCCGACCGAGTACGTGCTGGTCGAGGCGTTCCGCGACGACCAGGCCGGTGCGGCCCACGTGCAGTCCGCCCATTTCCGCGCGGCCCAGGAGACCCTTCCGCCGCACCTGGCCGAGACCCCGCGCATCGTGAACGCCACGGTGCCGCAGGAGGACTGGTCGCTGCTCGGTGAGATGGCCGTCCCCGAGGGCCGCTGACCGTCGCCGACCCGTGCGGCCCGACCCGCCGTCAGCGCAGCCGGCGGGCGGCGAAGCGGGTCGGCGGGTCGGCGATCACGTCCTGCGCCGCGATCAGCTGGATCTCCCGGGTGCCGGCCGCGACAGTCGCCTCGAGCACGGCGTAGACGGAGGCGATGGTGCGTTCCAGCGCGGTCGCGGGTGAGCCGGTCGTGCACAGGTGCGCGAGGTACAGCGCCGCGGTGACGT
>NZ_JAGPXZ010000851.1:0-2406 GCF_018070305.1 Micromonospora sp. M51
GCACACCAGTTGGGCACAAGCGGTGCGGGCCGTCTTCGGAGACCGCTGGACCGCTGCCGAACTCACCATCTGCTACCGGACCCCGCGCGATGTCATGGACCTCACCGGACCGGTCCTGGCGAAGGCTGGCAGCCACGGCACGCCACCCCGAGCGGTCCGCTCCTCCGGCATCGCCCCCTGGGAACTCACGATCACACCTGCCGAGCTCTCCGGTGCCGTCGTCGAGGCAGTGCGGCGGTTGCGACAACGGTGGCAGGGCGGCACTGTCGGCGTCATCGCCCCAGCGGACCGCGTCGCCGAACTCCTCGCCGTGGTCAGCGATGTGCCGGTGCTCACCGCAACCCAGTCCAAGGGATTGGAATGGGACGCGACGCTACTGGTCGACCCGCAGGGCATCGCCGCTGAACCGCGCGGCTGGAACGGCCTGTACGTCGCGCTCACCCGGTGCACCCAGGAACTCGGCCAACTGGTCCTCACGCCGTAGTCGCCCGCGCCGCCGATCTGCGGCTGAACACCGGCCGGGTCGACGTCTTCATGCCGTACGTTCGATCGTCGGCGCCGGACTCTGGCCCAGGAACAATCCGGCCCAGGACGTCACCGTCCTGGGCCGGATTGTGTTGCGGTTGCCGATCTCGCCGATCAGGTGATGTTGATGTCGCTGCACCACATGTAGGCCTGGTCCAGGTGCGACGCCTGCCAGATCACGAACAGCACGTGGCTTCCGGAGCGCCCGGAGGCCGAAACGTTGAACGAGATGTTCTGCGCTGGCGCGTAGCGCCCGGTCGTCGCGATCAGGTCGAGATTGCCCCACCCGACCTTCTGGGTGCTCGGGTTGAACCCCTGCTTGGTGATGTAGACCCGGAAGAAGTCAGCACCGTGGCTGGCCTGGTCGTACAGCTGGACCGTGAAGTTGGAGCTGACGTTGGTCGCCTTCCACGCTCCGGGCTGGTTCACCGAGTCGTTCCGGGAGAGGCCGTTGCTGCACAGTTGCCCGTCCGGGGTACGGGCCTGGTACTGGCCGCCGAGGCCGTCCCGCAGCTGGCTCATCCAGTTCCACATGGTGTCGGGGTTGGCCTGGAACGCCCGCCAGCACATCGGGTCCTGCTGCTGCATGGCTGGGTTCATGTGCTGGTTGCCCCAGGTCTTCCAGCACTGATAGGCCCGGCTGGCCGGGTTGATGATGGTGCCGTGGGCCTGGGCCGCGCCGGTCCAGGGCAGTGTGCCGACCACCATGGCGAACAGCAGGACGACCGCCCGGATGGACTGACGGACGGGTGACCGAGATCGCCCACCGGATTGATCGGGCTTGTGTGAACGCACTGTTCATCCTCCGCTCTTCGGTACGAGAGATCACAATGGGAACGCTCCCAACCAACTGTTACATCCGTGACCGTAAATATCAATACGGATCCATAAATGGTCGAATGTGGATCAAGCCGGCGGGGCCCACCGGTCGGGCACGCTGAAGGACAAGCCGCCCACCAGGGCCGGATCACCGCCACCCGCCGTGCACTGTGGCACTGACCGCTGACCCGACGACGCGCCAACGACGGTCCGGCACACCGAGATCCGCAGCACCGTCGAACGGATCGCGCGTGACGGCGCCCCCTCGGCTCGCCGCTACCGCAGGACCCGCGAAGGAGACATCCAGCCGCAGGTTCGGAACCGGCGGCCCCGCGGGTACGACCACCCCGCCCGACCGTCCGGCATGGTCACAGCCCGGCCGCGGCGTCGTACCGGCGGCGCTGCTCGGCCATCTCCGATTCGGTGAGCGCCTCCTTGAGCGCCACCTCCTCGTACTTGTCCGGGAACATCTCCCGCAGCCGGTCGACGAACATGACGTCGGCGGTCGCCTCGACCACCTGGATCCCGGGAGGCTGGGTGGACATGTCCATGATCACGGGCCCGGCCAGCTTGACCGCCACGTCCCAGGGCCGCTTCTGCTCGGCGACGCCGCAGAGGTGGAAGCCGTACACCGTGCGCACGTCGGCGAGCGCCGTGACGTCGGACGGCTCGTAGCCGTAGACGCGGACCCCGCAGATCACCGGCGGCTTCTCCGTGGTGGCCGCCTGCTGGGCACCGTGCCCCGCGTGGTTGTGCTGCCCTGGGTCCGCCTGTTCGAGCGTGGTACGCATCCGGGCCGTGATCTGCCCCTGCAGATCCACCGGCTCCGTCGTCGACTCGGCCCGGTTGACCAGTACGACCGCGCCGATCGACGCCGCCAGCACGATCACCGCCACCCACACGAAGCGGTTCCGGTACCAGCCCGCGAAACTCTCTCGGGAAATCATGATTGCTTCTCACCTCGTCGCCGCTTCTGGTGCGCTGGCAGACCACATCGGACGCCCCTGGCAGGTCAGACGTCGAGCACGTCAACCGCCGGGGACAGGGACCGGAGATGGGCAC
>NZ_JAGPXZ010000852.1:0-2406 GCF_018070305.1 Micromonospora sp. M51
GGCAAGACCACACTGGTCGACGCGATCACCGGCCTGGTCCGGGCCACCGGCTCGGTCCGCTTCGGTGCCGAGGAGCTGCTGGGTCGCCCGGTGCACCGGATCAGCCGGCTCGGCATCGGGCGGACGTTCCAGACCTCGACGGTCTTCGAGGAGCTGTCGGTGTTGCAGAACCTCGACATCGCCGCCGGGGCCCGGCGCAGCTGGGCGACGCTGGCCCGGCGTCGCCGTGGTGTCCCCGACGAGGTGGCCGCGGCGCTGGAGACCATCGGGCTGGCCGGGCGCGCCGGGCATCTCGCCGGGACCCTCGCGCACGGCCAGAAGCAGTGGCTGGAGATCGGCATGCTGCTGGTGCAGGACGCCCGGCTGTTGCTGCTGGACGAACCGGTCGCCGGCATGAGCCACGAGGAACGCGACGCCACCGGCGCCCTGTTGGAGACGGTGAGCCGGGACCGCACTGTCGTCGTGATCGAGCACGACATGGACTTCCTGCGCCGGTTCGCGCGCAGCGTCACGGTGCTGCACGCCGGGCGGGTGCTCAGCGAGGGCACCGTGGCGCAGGTCCAGGCGGACCCGCGCGTGCAGGAGGTCTACCTTGGCCACCCGGTCGACGCCGGGTCGGCCCGCACCGGCCGGGAGGCATGATGCTGACGCTGCGCGGGGTGCACGCCGGGTACGGGCGTTCTCGGGTGCTGCACGGGGTCGACCTGGCCGTCCCGCCCGACGGGGTGGCCGCGGTGCTCGGGCACAACGGCGCCGGCAAGAGCACACTGCTGCGGGTCGCGGCCGGCCTGCTGCGTCCGAGCGCCGGCACCGTCGAGTTGGACGGTGCGGACGTCACCCGCGCCGGGCCGCACGAGCGGGTGGCGCGGGGGATGGCGTACGTCCCGCAGGGCCAGCAGTGCTTCCCGCACCTGACCGCCGCGGAGAACCTGCGGTTGGTCGCCGACGGCCGGCGCGACGGGGCGGTGGCCACGGCGGAGGTGCTGGATCTGTTCCCGGCGCTGCGCCCGCTGCTGCGGCGTCGGGCCGGGCTGCTCTCCGGCGGTCAGCGTCAGCAGTTGGCCATCGCCCGTGCCCTGATCACCCGGCCCCGGCTGTTGATGCTCGACGAGCCGACCGAGGGCATCCAGCCGTCGGTGGTCGCGGAGATCCAGGAGCGGATCGTCGAGTTGACCCGGCAGGCCGGGTTCAGTGTGCTCCTCGTCGAGCAGCACCTGGGTTTCGCGTTGCGGGTGGCGGACCGTTACCACGTGCTGGAGTCCGGCCGGGTCACCTCGCACGGCGACGGGGGTGTCACGGCGGAGCGGGAGGTCCGGGCCGCCCTGGCGGTCTGATCGGCGGGGCGTCTGTCACGGCTGGAGCCGGTTGAGGAAGTCGCGGACCAGCCGGACGACCTCGTCGAGGTGCGTCTCGAGCAGCCAGTGGCCGCCGTCGAGCAGGTGCAGGTCCGCGTCGGGCAGGTCCCGCAGGTAGGCGCGGGCCGCGCCTTCGGGCATGTAGCCGTCGTGCGGCCCCCACACGATCAGTGTGGGCGGCCGGTGGGTCCGCAGGTACTCCTGCTGGCGCGGGAACCAGGCGACGGTGCTGCCCTGGTCGGCGAGGAGTCGCAGCCAGGCGTCGCGCCGCCGCGGATCGGTGACCAGCGCGCCGGAGAGCCGCCACAGGTCCGGGCTCACCCGGTCGGTCAGCCGGTCCGGCAGTTCGCCCAGGAACTCGCCGCGAAAGCCGTCCTCGCTGATCGCCGTGGCCAACTCCGCTCGGCCCTCGTCGGTCGGGTCGCGCCAGAACCGCTTCAGCGGCTCGTACTTGGGCCCGTGCTGGTCGGGGTAGATGTCGCCGTTTTGGATGACCAGGCCGGCGACCCGCTGCGGGGCGGCCATCGCCAGGCGCAGCCCGAACTGGCTGCCGTAGTCCTGCAGGTAGATCACGTAGCGGGTCAGCCCCAGCGTGTCGACGAAGCGCTGGAGCAGGTGAGCGTGGGCGTCGAAGGTGTACGCGAACCGGTCGGGGTCGGGCAGCGCGCTGTAACCGAAGCCCGGGTAGTCGGGCGCGATGACGTGCCACCGGTCGGCCAGCGCGGGCAGCAGGTGGCGGAACTGGAACGATGACGACGGGTACCCGTGCGGCAGCAGCACGACCGGCGCGTCGACGGGACCGGCCTCGCGGTAGAAGATCGCGATGCCGTCGACGTCGACGGTCCGGTGGCGTACGGCGTTCTCGGCCATTGACTCTCCTGATCCGGTCACGGGGTGGACCCCTCGACCGTGCCAGACGTCCGGCCGTCGCGGTGCGGCATTGCGGTCAGCTCGTCGGTGCGGGCCCGGTCGAGTCGCGGACGACCAGCAGGTGCCCGGTGGGGCGGCGGCGGGGGCGGGTCGTGCGGGGCTTGAGCGCGAGGGTCAGTGC
>NZ_JAGPXZ010000853.1:0-2406 GCF_018070305.1 Micromonospora sp. M51
AGCCCATCGGTCGCGAGGGCGTGGGGCTCCGGGGTGTCACGGGTTCGGCGGCTCGGCGGCTCGGCGGCTCGGCGGCTCCGGGTGGCAGGCTTAGCGGATTGCCTTTGGAGCTGAATCGTTTGCGGCATCGCCCGCTTGTCGGTGTGGGTGGTCTGATCGTTTGCGGGATCGCCGGCCTGGCGGTGGGCGGTGTGATCGTTTGTGGCATCGCCGGCCCGGCGGAGTGGACGGCTGATTCGTTTGTGACATCAGCTCCAAAGGCAATCCGCTAAGCCTGCCACCCGGAGCCGCCGAGCCGCCGAGCCGCCGAGCCGCCGAACCCGTGACACCCCGGAGCCCCACGCCCTCGCGACCGATGGGCTTAGAGGCCTCGCCGTGTGCCGGCGGCCAGGCAGCAGGAAAGACGACCACGGTCGATGTCCGGAGTGGAACAGCTGCGGAACGTGGTGGCGGAATCACGATGGACGCCGGCTCTTGACTCCCGGGAAACATCAGGCCACCATCTGACAACGTTGTCACTGATCCTCGCCGTCTGACAACGTTGTCACTTCTGGAGGCACGATGTCCGAGCCATCGCCGATTTCGCGGCGTACCTTCCTCTCCGCCGGTGCGACGCTGCTCGCCTCGGTCGGGGTGACAGCGGTCCTGCCGGACGCCCTCGCGTCCGCCGCCGGGCCGACGCCGAGCACCACCCCGACCACCACCGACCTCGCCCGGTACCGCCCGGTGGCGGTCTCCTCGACCGACTACGCCCCGACCCCCGCCACCTTCGCCGTGGACGGTCTGCCGCTGGTGGGCGTGCGGGGGAGCGGATGGCGGGCCGCCAACGGCGATCCACAGTGGATCTCGGTGGACCTCGAGGCGCCGTGCCGGGTCGAGGCCGTCTGCCTGGTCTTCGAGGCCACGCTCACCGACGCGCCGTTCGACGGCAACTACACCGACACCGACGGCGACGAGATCCTGTCCAGCGCCGCGACGGCGTACCGGATCGAGGTCTCCACCGACGGCCGTTCCTGGCGGTCGGTGTACGAGACCAGCGAGGGGCAGGGCGGCGTACAGACCATCAAGCTGCCGGAGCCCGTCACCGCCCGGTGGATCCGGATGACCGTCACGAAGCGCTCGAACAGCAACCCGGTGGGCCTCAACGGCTTCCAGGTCTACGGCGTACCGCTGGCCGGCCGGCCGAAGGCCGCTGGTTGGACCAGCTGGGAGGGCGGCAACACCGGCCCGGCCCCCGAGCTGAGAGTCGCCGCCGACGGTACGGTCCCGCTGGAGTCGGGCTGGTCGTTGACGATGGACGACTTCGCCGGCACCGCCGACGGCGCCGAACTCTCCCGCGCCGGTGTCGACGTCCGGTCCTGGCTGCCGGCGACGGTGCCCGGCACCGTGCTGGGCACCCTGGTCGAGCAGGGTCACCTGCCCGACCCCGTGGCCGGCTTCAACAACATGCGCATCCCGGAGGCGCTGTCACGGCACGCCTGGTGGTACCGGCGCGCGCTGCGACTGCCACGCGAGCTGGACACCTCGGCAGGCCGACGGATCTGGCTGGAGTTCGACGGGATCAACCACGAGGCGACCGCCTGGGTCAACGGCGTCCAGGTCGGCACCGTCACGCACCCGTTCGCGCGGGCGGCCTTCGACATCACCGACGCGTTGGCCGGTCACCGTGGCGAGCACGTCCTCGCCGTCCGGGTGACCCCGATGCCGCACCCGGGCACCCCCGGCGACAAGGGCCCCGACGGCCGTACCTTCCTCCAGTCGGCCCGCCACTACCTGGACGCGCCGACCTACCTGGCGGTGTCCGGGTGGGACTGGATGCCCGCCGTCCGCGACCGGGTCACCGGCCTCTGGGACCACGTCCGCCTGCGCAGCACCGGCGCCGTGGTCATCGGCGACCCGCACGTGCAGACCACGCTGCCCGACCTGCCCGGCACCGACACCGCCGAGGTCACCATCCGGGTGCCGGTCCGCAACGCGGCGGCCAGCGCCACCACTGTCACCGTCCGCGCCGAGTTCGACAAGGTACGCGTCGAGTCCACGGTGACCGTCCCCGCCGGCGCGAACACCACAGTCACCTTCAGCCCGCAGCGCTTCCCCGCGTTGCGGCTGCGCAAGCCCCGGCTCTGGTGGCCCAACGGCTACGGCGACCCGCACCTGTACGACCTCACCCTCACCGCCACCGTCAACCGCTCGGTCAGCGACCGGCGTGCGCTGCGCTTCGGTGTCCGCGAGTTCGCCTACGACTGGCACCAGCCGGTCGTCATCTCGCCTCCCGGCAAGCCGGCGCTGGAGTTCGTCGACGGCGCCGCGACCCAGACGGTCACGTTCGACCGTCAGCACGCCCAGCACGTACGCATCCAGGCCGGCCAGCGCGCCCCCGGGTGGGGCTTCTCGATGTTCTCGCGG
>NZ_JAGPXZ010000854.1:0-2404 GCF_018070305.1 Micromonospora sp. M51
ATCAACTACCTGGCCTACAACAACGAGGTCCGGCGGGACGTGACCTCCTCGAACGTGCCACCTCGGGTGCTCAACGAGTACGACCGCGCCGCCTTCAGACCAGCCATCGCCGCCGACGCGGCAACCGGGATGATGGCCGCCTACAACCTGGTCAACGGACGTCCCGCGACAGTCGATCCGGACCTGGACACCGTGGTCCGCGGCTGGACCGACCAGACCCTGATGAACGTCACGGACGCCTGGGCGCCGAACAACCTGGTCAACTCGCAGAAGTACTACAGCACCCAGGCCGAGGCGAACGCGGCGATCATCAAGGCCGGGCTCAGCAGCTTCATCACCGACGACACCAACGCCCAGCCGACAGTCACCGCGATCAAGCAGGCCCTCGCCGCCGGCCTGCTCACCGAGGCGGACATCGACGCCCGGATCCGGGACATTCTGACCATCCGGTTCCGACTGGGTGAGTTCGACCCGGGCGGCGGCCGGTACGGCGGCATCACAGCGGATGTCATCAACAGCCCCCACCACCAGCGACTGGCCCGGCAGGCCGCCGGCGAGGCGATGGTGCTGCTGAAGAACGAGCGGCAGGCACTACCGCTGGACCCGGCCCGGACCCGCAAGGTGGCGGTGCTCGGCCCGCTGGGCGACACCCTCTACTCCGACTGGTACGGCGGCGACCTGCCGTACCAGGTGACGGCGCTGGACGGCATCCGTGAACGGTTGGGCGGCTCGGCCAGTGTGAGCGGGCTCGACGGCGCGGACCGGATCGCCCTGAAGGATGTGCGGACCGGCAAGTACGTCTCGGCCACCGGCACCACCGACGCCAACCCGGTTCTCGGGACCGGCGCGACCCCGGCGCTCGTCGCCCAGTTCGACGTGGTCGACTGGGGGCAGGACGTGGTGACGCTGCGCAACGCCGCCAACGGCCGCTACCTCGGTTACAACTGGGGCCCGTTCGTCACCCGCGACGAGCAGCCGAACGGTTGGTACGTCCAGCAGCAGTTCAAACTGGAGCCGCAGCCGGACGGAACGGTGGTGCTGCGCTACGTCGGCTACGAGACCAAGGAGAGCTGGTTCGGCGCCGACACGTACGTGACGATCGGCGACGACGGCGCCCTCAAGCTCGGCGCATCGACCCCGGCCGCCGCTACCCACTTCAGTCGCGAGCTGATCAGCAGTGGGATCCACCGGGCGGTGGCGGCGGCCAAGGCGGCCGACACCGCTGTGCTGGTGGTCGGCAGCAACCCGTTCATCAACGGGCGGGAGGCGCACGACCGGACCTCCACGGCGCTGAGCGCCGGCCAGGAGGCGCTGGTCAAGGCCGTGGTCAGGGCGAACCCGCGGACCGTGCTGGTGCTCCAGACCAGCTACCCGGTCACCATCCGGTGGGAGCAGGAGCACGTACCGGCCATCGTCTGGACCACCCACGCGGGCGCGGAGACCGGTCACGCCGTCGCCGACGTCCTGTTCGGCGACCGCAACCCGTCCGGCCGGCTCACCCAGACCTGGTACCGCTCGGACTCGCAACTGCCGCCGGACCTGCTGGAGTACGACATCATCTCGTCCCGGCAGACCTACCTGTACAGCACCGCGAAGCCGCTCTACCCGTTCGGCCACGGGCTGTCGTACACGAGGTTCCGGTACGGCCAGCTACGTGCCGGCGCCCAGTCGGTGGCTGCCGACGGGACCATCACGGCCAGCGTCGACGTGACGAACGTCGGCAGCCGGGCCGGGACCGAGGTGGTTCAGCTCTACACCCACCAGCGCACCTCGCGGGACATCACCCCGATCCGTCAGCTCAAGGCGTTCGAGCAGGTGAGGCTCGCGCCCGGGCAGACCCGTACGGTGACCCTGCGCCTGCCCGCCACGGACCTGGCGCACTGGGACGTCACCCGCAGCCGGTGGGTGGTCGAGTCGTCAGTGCACGACCTGATGGTCGGAGCGTCCGCCGAGGACATCCGGGCCCGCGCCGCGGTCCGGGTCCGCGGTGAGACCATTCCGGCGCGGGACCTGTCCCGGCCCACCAGGGCGGAGAACTTCGACCGGTACGCGGGGGTCCGGCTGGTCGACGAGACGAAACCCAGCGGTACGGCGGTCGGTGCCACCGGGGCCGGTCAGTGGATCTCCTTCGACGGTTCCGCGTTACGGGCCGGCGCGCAGACCTTCAGCGCGAAGGTCGCCAAGGCCGGTGCGGGTGCCGGCACCATCCAGATCCGGTTGGGGTCGCCCACCGGCCGGCTACTCGGCACGGCCACCGTGCCCAGCACCGGCGACGACTACCGGTACGTCAGCACCAGCACCGAGTTGGCCCGTGCCGTCGGCACCCGCGACGTGTACCTGGTGTTCGACTCCCCGCTGCGGCTGGCGGAGTTCTCCATCAGCTGACCGGCGTTCGGGGCCGGGT
>NZ_JAGPXZ010000855.1:0-2398 GCF_018070305.1 Micromonospora sp. M51
CGCACTGTCGGATATCAGCCCGAGCAGGGCGTAGACGAGCAGGCCGAGCACCACCACGTCGGTCTGGCTGAACTCCCGCGCCTCCATCATCAGAAAGCCGATCCCGGTCTGGGCGTTGACCTGCTCGCCGACGACCAGGCTGAGCCAGGCCGCCCCGATCGCCAGCCGCAGGCCGAGGAAGAGCGACGGCAGCGCGCCGGGCAGCACCACGTGGCGCAGGCGGGCGGCCTGGCCCAGCCCGCAGGTGCGGGCAGCCTCGACCAGTCGTTCGTCGATGTCCCGGATGCCGGCGTAGGTGTTGAAGTAGATGGGGAAGAACGCGCCCAGCGCCACCAGGCTGATCTTCAGCGACTCGCCGATCCCGACCCAGATGATCAGCAACGGCACCAGCCCGAGGTGTGGCAGCATCCGGGCCATCTGCACCGGCGGGTCGACCAGGTCGTCGCCGAGCCGCAGCAGCCCCGCCACCGTGCCCAGGGCCAGCGCCAGAACGCCGCCGATGAACAGCCCCGCTGCGGCCCGGGTGAGGGAGTCCACGAGGTGGACGGCGAGCGTCCCGTCCCGGCTCAGTCGCCAGCCGGTGGCGAGGACGGCGCTGGGCGCGGGCAGCTTCTCCGGTGCGAGCACCCCGGTCCGGGCGGCCAGTTCCCAGCCCAGCACCAGCACGACCGGGCTGACCAGCCGCCGCCACCGCCGCGTCGAGCGGGGGCGCCGGGGGTCGGCCGGCGCGACGGCCACGGCTTCGGTCGGCGTTTCCAACAGCTGTGTACGGCTCACTGGAACACCGCGCTGAAGCGGTCGTCCACCCGGCTCCTGATGTCGACGGGCCCCGGAATGAGGTCCAGCGCGATGAAGCTGTCGGTGATCGCCTGGAGTTCGTCGCCGATGGCCGGGGTGACCGGGGCGAGCGGCTTGGCGCTGCGGTCGAGAGCGCGGCTGGTGACGTCCTCCGGGCTCTTCAGCTCCGGCGCCAGCGTGCGGGCCCGCTCCTGCGGGTTCGCGATGCCCCAGTCGGTCACCTCGCGGTAGCGCTGCAGGAACGCCCGGATGTCGTCCGAGCGCTGGGCGACCGCGTCGGGAGCGGCCAGCACGTACTCGCGGTTGCTGGCCAGGCCTGTCGCGTCGGCGAGCACCCGGACGCCCGGCTGCTCGGCCAGCGCGAAGTACGGATCCCAGATGACCCAGGCGTCGACCTGCCCGCTGTCGAACGCGGGTCGTCCCTCGGCCGGCTTGAGGTACTTGACCTTGATGTCCTTCAACGTCATCTTGTTGGCCTCCAGCAGCCGGACCAGCAGCCAGTGCACGTTGGAGCCCTTGTTGAGGGCGATCGTCCGGCCCTTGAGGTCGGCGAAGTTGCGGTAGCCGCTGTCGGCCTTGACCAGCACCGCCTCGCCCTGCGGGATCGGAGCCGAGGTGCCGATGATGGAGAACGGGATCTTGCCGGCGGCGGCGAAGACGGGTGGGGCCTCGCCGACCTGTCCGATGTCGATCGACCCGGCCTTGAGCGCCTCGGTGAGGGCCGGCCCGCTCTCGAACAGCGACCACTCGACGCCCGGGGTCTCGCCGCGCGCCTTGACCAGGCTCAGCCCTCCGAAGCGCTGGTAGCCGATTCGCAGCTTGCCCGCCTCGTCTCCGGCGTCGGCCGACCCGCCGCAGGCGCTCACGGCGGCCGTGGCGAGCAGGACCAGCGCGGTGAACGCGGCTGTCAGCAGGCGGTGACGCGGGGGATGAGGCGTCGAGGGGGTGCGCATGGCGGCTCCTTGGGTCGGGCAGGTGCGCCGGGCCGCATCGACCGGCGTGGGTGATCGTGGGCGGTAGCCTACTAACCCGATAGGTTTTATGGGTAGGCTGTCGGCGGGATCGTCCCACCCCTCAGGAGGTGCCCGCTTCACCGCGTGCGCCGACCGCCCCCGCTCACGGAAAGAGCCGCGATGACCCTCACCTTCCACTGGTTCCTGCCCACCAACGGCGACAGCCGCGACATCGTCGGCGGCGGGCACGGCGTACCGACCGGTGCCGCCGGAGGCGCCCGCCCGGCCAGCGTGGCGTACCTCGGACAGATCGCCCGCAGCGCCGAGCAACTCGGCTTCGTCGGCGCGCTCACCCCCACCGGCGCGTGGTGCGAGGACGCCTGGCTGTCCACGGCGATGCTCACCGAGGTCACCGAACGCCTCAGGTTCCTGGTGGCCTTCCGGCCCGGCCTGACCTCACCCACCCTCGCCGCCCAGATGGCCTCCACGTTCCAGCGGCTGTCCCGGGGTCGCCTGCTGCTCAACGTGGTCACCGGCGGCGAGTCATCGGAGCAGCGGGCCTACGGCGACTTCCTGGACAAGGACGCCCGGTACGCGCGGGCCGACGAGTTCCTGCACGTCGTCCGCGCGCTGTGGCGGGGGGAGAC
>NZ_JAGPXZ010000856.1:0-2394 GCF_018070305.1 Micromonospora sp. M51
CCTGTACGCGATCTCCGCGCTGGTCGCCGGCGCCTTCTTCGCGGTGTGGGCGATCCAGCGCAAGCCCGAGGTGGCCGTCCTGCGGGCCCTGGGCGCCTCGACCGGCTGGGTGTTGCGCGACGCGCTGACGCAGGCGTTCGTCCTGTTGGCGGCGGCTGTGGCCATCGGCGTGGGGGTCGGCCTCGCGCTCGGCGCCCTGATCACCGGCAGCGGCATCCCGTTCGCGTTGAGCATGCCGAGCATCTCCGCCGCCGGGGTCGGCCTCGTCGTCCTCGGCCTGGTGGGAGCCGGCGCGGCGGTCATCCGCATCACCTCTGTCGACCCGGCCACCGCTCTGGGAGGAAACCGATGAGCAGCCGTCCCGCTCCGACCGCTTCGACCACAACCGCCGACGACGCGTCCGACCGGCTCGGGCTGGTGATGCGTGGGGTGTCCCTGCGGCACGGCAACGCCGCCGAGACCGTGCAGGCGCTCGACAACGTCGACCTGACGGTGCGACCCGGCGAACTCGCCGCGGTCGTGGGTCCGTCCGGTGCGGGCAAGTCCAGCCTGCTCGCCGTCGCCGGCGGCCTGGCCCGACCCGACCAGGGCACCGTCACCGTGGCCGGTCAGGACATGACAGTGCCGAGTCGCCGGACCCGTACGGAGCTGCGCCGCCAGCACGTGGGGTTCGTGTTCCAGTCCGGTAACCTGCTGCCGGCGTTGACCGCCGCCGATCAGGTGCGGCTGCCCCTGCGGCTGGGGTCGAGGTCGCAGCGGTCCGGCCGTGACCCGCTGGAACTGCTCGCGGACGTCGGCATGGCGGACAAGTCCGACCGGCGCCCCCACCAGCTGTCGGGCGGTGAGCGCCAGCGCGTCGGGATCGCCCGGGCACTGGTCACCGAGCCCAGCGTGCTGTTGGTCGACGAACCGACGGCGGCGTTGGACCGGGCACGTAGCCACGAGATCGTGCGACTGCTGGCCCACGAGGCCCGGCAGCGGTCGGTCGCGGTGGTCATGGTCACTCACGACCACGATGTGCTGCAGTACTGTGACACCGTTTACGAGATGGTCGACGGCAAGCTCGCGACCAGCAGCTGACCACGACGGCAGGGTGCGGGCGCAGGACCAGGTAGGTCACGCTCGTCCGGAACAAGGGGGGTGGCGTGCCGAAGATCCAGGCCGCGACCGTCGCCGAGCACCGGGCATCCCAACGCGCGGCGCTGCTCGACGCGGCCCGCACCCTGCTGTCGGAACACCCCGAGCAGATCCCCGGCCTGGCCGAGGTCGCCCAGCACGCCGGCCTGGCCCGCTCCAGCGTCTATTCGTACTTCAAGTCCCGCGCCGACATGTTCGACGCCCTCGTCACCGACACGTTCCCCCGCTGGTCGGCCTATGTCGAGAAGCGCATGGAGGCGGCCGGCACGCCCGGGCAGAAGATCCAGGCGTACGTGGATTCCAACCTGCAACTGGTTGCCCGAGGCGACCACGCGCTGGCCCGCGCGCTCGCGTCAGCCGGCAGCAGCGAGGCACTCGCCAGCTCCAGCCGACTCATGCACGACCGCCTGGAAGCCCCGCTGCGCGCCGCGCTCACCGACCACGGCTCCTCGGACCCGGTCCGGGTGGCCGAACTGGTGCAGTCGATCGTCTACGCGCTGAGCCGGATGATCGAGGGAGGGCTCGCGCTGGACACGGCGACCAGCCTCGCCCGCGAACTCCTCAGCCCGTACCTCGACCGCGACCGCCCCTGAGGCTCCGGCCCGCCGGTCAGGTCAGCTCCGCGAGGCAGGTCCACTGGGACGCCACCGGGCGGTAGCCGAGCCGGGCGTTGATCGCCAGCATCGGTGCGTTCGCCTCGTCGTTCGAGGTGTACGCGGCACGTACGCCGTTGGCGGCGGCCCGGTGCAGCGCCGCCGTCTTGGCCAGTCGGGCCAGCCCGCGCCCCCGGTACGCCGGGATGCTGCCGGTGTAGTCCGACCACATCCGGTCCCCGTCCCGCTTCACCAGACTGAACGCGACGATCTCACCGTCGACCTCGGCGGCGACGCTGGCCGTCTTGTCCAGGCCGAGGTTGTCCCAGACGTCGTACTGCCAGCTCTGGTAGCTCTTGCTGTCGACCGGCACGTCGCCCGGCTCGTCGACGGCCGAGGCCACGTCTGCCGCGTACAGCAGATGCGGGTCCAGGTCGACGATCGGGTGCAGCCGTACGCCAGGCGGTGGCTCGGGCAGCGCGGGCGCCTGGTCCAGATCGAGCGCCGAGTAGCGCACCTCGCGGCTGGGCTCGTAGCCGTGCCGGCGGGCGAACGGCAGCGCCTCCGGTTGCGCGGTGGCACGCACCCGGCGGACTCCCATGGGGCGGAGGTAGTTGGTCGCGGCCGTCAGCAGCCCGCTGCCGATGCCGCGTCGCCGATGTTC
>NZ_JAGPXZ010000857.1:0-2392 GCF_018070305.1 Micromonospora sp. M51
AGGAGGTGGTGCTCGACTCCTGGTTCGGCCCGGCGTGCAGGGTGCTGTCGTCGTAGTCCAGGGCCTTGAGCATGGTGGCCACCGGCTCGCTGTACGTCGCAGCCAGGTCGTCGCGCCAGCCCTGCCGCTCGGCCACCGGGCCGTCGTTGTAGTAGCAGTACGTCTGCTCGGCGCCGATCGGGATCGTCAGGAACTGCCTCCCGCGCCCCAACTGCACCGACCAGACCGGGTCGTCGTCGATCCGCGGAGCGACCCACCGGTACGCGTACTGCCCGAGGTCGCGGGCGGCCTGGCCGTCGAAGGCGAGCCGGCGGACGGTCGAGTGCACCCCGTCCGCGCCGATCACCAGGTCGTACCGGTCGGTGCTGGTGTCGTCGAACTCGACGGCGACCTGGCCGCCCTCCTGCAACAGCGCGACCGGCTGGCGGCCCCAGCGGATCGGGGCGTCGCCGACGCCGTCGAGCAGCGCCCGGTGCAGCTGCGCCCGGGGCAATGACACGCACGGCCCGACGCCCCGCCAGAGCGCTGCCACGTCGATGTCGAAGAGGCGACGCCCGCGCTGGTTGGCGCTGCGCTGCCGGGTGATCTCCACGGCGACGTCGGCGACCGGCTCGCGCAGACCGAGGACGTCGAGCATCCGCGTCGCGTTGCCGGTGAGGTAGATCCCGGTGCCGGAGCCGGTCGGCCCGGACGCCCGCTCGACCACGTCGATCGTCGCGCCCCACTCGCGCAGCGCGGCCACCGTCGCCAGTCCGGCGACACCTCCGCCGACGATCAGTACCCGGACACCCGCACCCCGCACGACCCGTTCCTCCCGTTGCCCCTGCCCGCTGAGCTGCTGATCAACGGTCCGGCCGCCGCAGAACTCTACGGTGCCGGCGGGCCGGTGCGGGCCAGGGGGCGGGCTCAGGACGTGACGGCCGGGAAGCTTTCCACCAGCGCGGTCACGGTGTGCTGGATGCGTGCGTGCGCCACCTCGTCGGTCGCGTCGATGAGGGCGACGTGGTGCAGCACGCCCACCACGGCCAGCGCCAGCGCCTCGGTGTCGACGCCCGCTGGTAGCCGTCCGCGCTGTCGTTCGGCGTTCAGGTAGTCGACGACGGCGCGTTCGAGGCTCTGCGGCACGGTGCTGCCGGTGCCCAGTACCGCCTCGACCTGTGCGGCCAACGCCGGCCGGCAGGCCATCAGCCGGGTGACGCCGCGCAGGACGATCAGCGGGGTCGCGAGGATCGCCGCGCTGAGGTTCGCGGCGATCGTGCCGGTGCCGGCGCGGGCGGGAAGGCCGGCCGCGGTGCCGGCGATCTGGAAGCTGCGGTCGACGGCGTAACCCACCAGGAAGTCGTCGAAGTTCGCGAAGTGGGCGAAGAGCAGCCCGGTGGCGACGCCGGCCTCGCCGGTGACGGCTCGGCTGGTGAGCTGGCCGGGACCTGCGGCGGCGATCAGGCGCTCGGCGGCGGCGAAGAGGTGCTGCCGGGGCTCAGCGATGGGAACTCCGCGTGGCATTCCCTGAGTCTAGGCGGGTTGTGCGGGGATGAGCATCTGCTCATAATGTTTGAGCAGATGCTCATTCTGGTCTTGGGGAGTGCTGATGAAACGAGCGGTGATCGTCGGGGCCGGCATAGCTGGTCTCGCGACGGCCCTACGTCTGGCGCAGGACGGGTGGCATCCGCTCGTCGTCGAACGATCTCCGACCCGGCGCAGCAGTGGCTACCTGGTCAACCTGCTCGGCGCCGGCTACGACGCGGCCGAGCGGCTCGGGCTGGTTCCGGCGCTGTCCACCCACGCGTTGGGCCCGTTCACCACAGTGCTGGTCCGGGCGGACGGTCGCCCGAAGCTCACGGTGCCCGCCGCGGTCGCCGAGGCGGCGCTGGGTCCCCGAACCATGACGGTGTTCCGCGGCGACCTCGAAACCGCATTGTACGAGGCGGTACGCGACCAGGTGGAGATCCGCTTCGGCACCACCGTGTCCACAATCGACGCCACCGCCGACCGGGTGCGGATCAGCCTCAGCGACGGCACCACGTACGACGCCGACCTGCTCGTCGGTGCCGACGGCGTGCACTCCACGACCCGGGCGACGATCCTCGGCCCGGACCATCGGGTCGACCTGCCGTACGTCGTGGCGGCCTTCCCGCTGGCGCACCCGGTGCCGGATGTGCCCGAGTCGTCGGCGACGACCTTCATCGGCCCCGGGCGCACCGCGGCGATCGTCAACCTCGGGCCCGGCCGCTCGTCGGCCTTCTTCACCTACCGGTGCGCCGACCCCGCTCGCGAGTTGGCACGCGGACCGGTGGACGCGATCCGCGCGACGTTCGGAGACCTGGCCGGGGGAGTGCCCGAGGCGATCGGTCACCTCCAGACCGACCCGGCCGGGGCGTACTTCGACCGGGTC
>NZ_JAGPXZ010000858.1:0-2392 GCF_018070305.1 Micromonospora sp. M51
GATCAACGGCCTGGAGGTGTGCCGGGCGTTGCGGGTACGACCGGACGGCGTACCGATCGTCATGCTGACCGCCCGCGGTGACGAGGCCGACCGCATCCTCGGGCTGCAACTCGGCGCTGACGACTACCTCACCAAGCCCTTCTCTCCCCGGGAACTGGTGTTGCGGGTCCGGTCGGTGCTTCGCCGCGCCGGCGGTCATCCGCCAGCCGAACGGCCGGAGGCGCTCACCGACGGCGACCTGGTGGTGCACACCACGTCCCGAACCGCCCGCCTCGGGGGCACCGATCTGGCTCTGACACTGCGGGAATTCGACCTGCTCGTCCACCTCATGCGGCATCCGTCCCGGGTGTTCGACCGGGCCGAGCTTCTCGAGCAGGTCTGGGGCTGGAACTTCGGGGACCACTCGACAGTGACAGTGCACGTACGCCGCCTGCGGGAGAAGATCGAGACCAACCCGGCCGATCCGCAGCGGATCGTGACCGTCTGGGGCGTCGGCTACCGCTACGAGCCGGCCGATGCGTGACGTACTCCTGATCTTCGCGATCGCCCTCGGCGCGGCGCTCGGTATCGGGCTCGCCGGCGCGGTGCTGCTCCGCGCCCTCCGCCGCAGCTCGATCACCGTGCATCTCAGCGTGCTGCTCACCACCACCGTTGTCGCCGTCGCCGTCGGGGTGATGGCGGTCGCGGAGGCGATGTTCCTCTCCACACACGACAGCGAGGTTGTCCTGATCACCGTCGCGGCGGCGGCGGTGGTCAGTCTCGCCGTCGGCGGGCACTTCGGCCGCCGGCTGGCCCGCGCCGCGGTCTGGCGCGACCAGGCCCGGGAGCGGGAACGGCAACTGGAGAAGGGCCGGCGCGACCTGGTCGCCTGGGTCTCGCACGACCTGCGGACCCCGCTGGCCGGGCTACGGGCGATGGCGGAGGCGCTGGAGGATCGGGTGGTTCGCGATCCGGACACTGTCGACGAGTACCACCGACGCATCCGCGTGGAGACCGACCGGATGACCCGGCTCGTCGACGACCTGTTCGAGCTGTCCCGGATCAACGCGGGAGCGCTGCGGTTGTCGTTGACGGCGGTGCCGCTCGGCGAGGTGGTCTCGGACGCGCTGGCCAGCACCGTCCCGCTGGCCGAGGCTCGCCGAATCAAGCTGATCGCCAGCGAGTCGGGGTGGCCGACGGTCGCCGCGAGCGAACCCGAACTGGCTCGGGTCGTGGCCAACCTGCTGCTCAACGCGGTCCGCTACACCCCGGCCGACGGCACCGTACGCATCGAAGCAGGCCGAGAGGAGGACCAGGCCTGGCTGTCGGTCGCCGACACCTGTGGCGGAATTCCCCCGGACGACCTGCCCCGGCTGTTCGACATCGCGTTCCGTGGTGAACCGGCCCGCACCCCCGGCCCCGGCGACGGTGGGGCGTCCGGAGGGCTCGGCCTGGCCATCGTTCGTGGCCTGGTGGAGGCACATGGAGGTCGGGTCGAGGTACGCAACACCCCCGACGGCTGTCAGTTCATGGTCCGACTGGCGACCGCCTGAGCAGAAACGGCGGGCTTTCCATCTGTCGGAGCCGCCGTCGCGGTGTCTGCGCGTGGCCCGTCAGACCAGCCAGTGACCATCACGCATCAGGTCACGACCGGCGATCTCGTTCTCCTCCCGCCACGCCTGGATCCGCCGAGGTGTCACCCGCAGGTACGCGTACCGGGTTGCGCCGACCCGCGCGTCCCAGAGTCTCGCGGCGAACGCGTCGGCCAGCTCGACCGGCACGGTGTCGCGGGTGAACGTCTCGGCGGTGCCGTCGATGAGAACCACGTCGCGCGTCGTGCCGAGCGACATCCGCACCCGCCCGGAGGCTCGCAGATTGCGGGCGGTCGGGCTGGACTCGGCGGTGGCCAGGGTGAGGGCCGTGCTGTCCCAGAGGAACGAGAGCGGCACCAGGTAGGGGTTGCCCTCCCGGTCCGCCGAGGCGACCCACGCGTCCAGATCGTGTTCGAGGCGAGCGAGGGTGTCCCGCTTACGCTGCGCCAGTTCGCGCGGTGCTTCGAATTCCACGTCTGAGTCCTCCATGCGGTCGGCGTGGCGTCACCGGGCGTCCAGCCCCCGATGGCGCGCTACTTCGGAATCAGAAAGTCCGGCTCAACCGACCCGCTGGGCCAGCACCTGCCCGGGCCAGGAGCCGAACAGGAAGGTTTCGGTGCGGGTGAACCCCTGGCGCTCGTAGAACGCCACCAGCTCGCCGCCGCCGCCCGCCCAGGCGGGAAGAGGGTGACCCAGGTCGCTCGGGCCGCACGCGCGAGGCGTCCCGGTGGGCCAGCTCAGTAGCGCGGGGTGCCCGGGCAGCGCTGCACCGCCGGGCCGCGCTGCACCGCCGGGCCGCGCCGGCCCCGGGCCCGCCAGCT
>NZ_JAGPXZ010000859.1:0-2388 GCF_018070305.1 Micromonospora sp. M51
CGGGTCTGGGTCGACCGGGGGTCGGGGCTGCATCAGGTCGCCGTTCCGTTGGGCTCGGTGGACGACGTCCGCCGGCTGGCGCAGCGGCTGATCGCCAGCGCCGGGCGGCGACTCGACGACGGCTCCCCGTACGCGGACGCGCGCCTTCCCGACGGCACCCGACTGCACGCCGTGCTGCCGCCGGTGGCCACCGAAGGTCCGTACCTCTCCCTCCGTACCTTCCGGCATCGGCCGTTCACCCTCGACGAGTTGGTGCGCCAGGGGACGGTGCCGCGACCGCTGGCACCACTGCTCGCCGCCGTCGTCGCGGCCCGGCTGGCGTACCTGGTGACCGGTGGCACGGGCTCGGGCAAGACGACGTTGCTCAACACGCTGCTGGGGATGGTGCCGGCCACCGAACGGATCGTGCTGGTGGAGGACGCCGCCGAGCTGCGTCCGGGGCATCCGCACGTGGTGGGGCTGCAAGCGCGTACCGCCAATGTGGAGGGCACGGGCGTGGTCAGTCTCGCGGACCTGGTGCGGCAGGCGTTGCGGATGCGCCCGGACCGGCTGGTGGTCGGGGAGTGCCGGGGCGGTGAGGTGGTCGACCTGCTGGCCGCGCTCAACACCGGCCACGACGGGGGTGCCGGCACGCTGCACGCCAACACACCGTCCGACGTGCCGGCCCGGTTGGAGGCCCTGGGCATGTTGGGTGGGTTGCCCCGCGCCGCGCTGCACGCCCAGGTGGCGGCCGCGTTGCAGGTGCTGTTCCAGGTGCGACGCGGCGATCAGGGCCGGGTCCTGGAGTCGGTCTGCCTGCTGCTGCCCGAGGGGCCCGAACGGATGGTGACAGTGGTGCCCGCCTGGGTGCGCGGCGGTGGGCTCGGGCTCGCCGCCCGTGCTCTCGGGGCGCTGCTGCGGGAGCGTGGGGTGGCGGTGCCGCCCATCCTCAGCGAGCCGTGGCCCGGATCGGCGGGTCCGGCATGACCGCCCGGACGATGCTGGTGGCGGCGCTGCTCCTGGTCGCCGCTGCCCTGGTGGCATGGCCCGTACGGAGCGTGCGGGCCCGTCGACGTCGCGTGCTGACGCCGGGGCGGAGGGCCGGCCGTCTCGATCCGGATGACGCCCTGGTGCAGTGGATCAGGGAACTCGGCAGCACTCCGGACTTGCTGGTCGACCGCACCGGCGCTGCCCCGACCTCGGGTCATCCGGTCCGGATCACCGATGAGCCGGGTACCGCTGCCGGTGTCAACGGAAGGCGGACGGCGCTCGGCTGGCCCGACCGGGACGTCATCCGCAGCCCGAGGTGGCCGGGCGTGAAAGGCGGCTTCACCCGTCCGGAGGGCCCGACGCGTCCGCCGGCCCGTCGAGATCCCCGACGTCCGATCGGCAGCGCCCGGCCGGAGGAGGCCACCACCATGCTCGACGTGGAACAACGGCCTGCGTCGGCGGCCACGGTCACGATCGGTGTCGGTGTCGGTGTCGGTGTCGGTGTCAGCGACGGGGACGGGGACGGTCCGCCCGGCGTCCCCGGCCCGGCAACCGCGGACGGGCACGGCGACCTGGATGCGGGTTGTCGGGGCGACGTGTCCGGTGCGGCGGCGGCCGGCGGATGGGCGATCGCCGATCGCCACGACGGCCTGCGCGTCGGCCCGACCGGCAGAACGCCGGGTACGCCACCGTCGGTGCGCATCTCCCGATCGGCGACCCGGGTGCTGCCACTGGTCGGCCTCTTCGGCGGCGCTGTGGGCGCCGTGGTCGGTGGTCCGGTGGCGGCGGTGGCGATGGCCGGGTACGGCACGCTGGCAGTGCGCGCCGTGCTGCGTTGGCGACTGAACCGGAGCGCCGAGCGGACCCGACGACGTGGATTGGACCAGCTCTGCGGCCTCGCGGCGGACCTGCGGGCCGGGCTGCCCATCGCACGTGCGCTCGACGTCGCGACCGTGGAGCGTGACGGGGCTGGCCGACTCCGCCAGCTGACGTCGGCGGCGGTGCGGTTGGCCGACCGGACCGGCGCGCCGCTGGCGGAGCTCGTCGAACGGATCGAGGCGGACGCCCGGGCGACCGATCGGGGCCTGGCCGCAGCGGCAGCCCAGGCGGCCGGTGCGCGGGCTACCGCCTGGCTACTGGCGGCGCTGCCGGTCGGCGGGATCGGCCTGGGCTACGGCATCGGTGTCGACCCCATGGCGGTGCTCCTGCACAGCACAGTCGGCGGTGCCTGCGCCGTTGCCGCGGTCGCTCTTCAGGCGGTGGGTCTCCTCTGGGCGGAACGGCTGGGCGCGACCCCGGGGCGGGCCGGATGACGGCCCGGCGCCCTGCCGGCCAGGCCGGCCCGACGGACCAACGCAGGGCAACGGGCCAGCAGGTCTCAGCGGTCCAGCCCAGTGCAGCGGGCCGGCCCAGCTCAAC
>NZ_JAGPXZ010000086.1:0-12912 GCF_018070305.1 Micromonospora sp. M51
GCTGCATGTGCGCGTCGGCGCGGAGTTGGCGGCGGAGCTGGCGGCGTTCGACGTGGAACGGCAGGAGCAGGTGGCCGGCAGCCGGTCCTGACCGGCCACGGCGTCATCCACCGGAAACGCGCGGCATGCGACACTGGCCGAATGCGCCGCGTTGTTTCCTCGGTCACGGTTGCCCTCGGCCTGCTCGGGGCAACCGTGGCGCTTGCCGGAGTCGCCGCGGCGGCTCCCGCCCCCGGGGCGTCCGGGCCGCCCGCCGCAAACCCTGGCCAGAAGCGATGCACGATCACCGACGAGCGCCTTCGGGAGCTGTCCGGGCTGGTCGCCACCAAGACCGGCTTCATCGTCATCAACGACGGCACCGAGGTCGCGGCACGCAAGCGGATCTTCTTCCTCGACAGCAAGTGCAAGATCGCGAAGGAGCCGGTCCGCTACTCGGGGCAGGGTCCGTTCGACACCGAGGATCTCGCCCTGTCCAAGGACGGCAAGACCCTCTGGATCGCCGACACCGGTGACAATCCCGACTCGAAGGAGCGCCGCAGCCGCGTCGCGCTCTGGTCGATGCCGGTCGCGGGTTCCAGGCTGCCGACGCTGCACCGGCTCTCCTACCCCGAGTCGAAGCCGCACGACGCCGAGGCGCTGCTCATCGGCGACGACGGAAAGCCGCTGATCATCACCAAGGTGACCAGCGGCAAGGCCGAGATCTACACGCCGTCGGCGGCCCTGAAGAGCGGGGACACCGACCCGGTGCCGCTGCAGAAGGCCGGCGAGTTCACGCTGCCGAAGACCCAGACGGAAAACCCCCTCAACACGTTCGGCCGGATCGCCATCACCGGCGCGTCCCGGACCGCTGACGGTTCCCGGGTGGTCCTGCGCACCTACGCGGACGCCTTCGAGTTCGACGTGACCGATGGTGACATCGTTGCCGCGCTCACCACCGGCAAGCCGCGGGTGACGCCGCTGGCCGACCCGTTCGGTGAGGCCATCAGTTACACCTCGGACGGGAAGTCGTTCCTCACCGTCTCCGATGCGGGCCGGTTCACCGAGGACGAGCCGCTCGACATCCTCAGCTACACCCCGTCCACCTCCACCGCGGTGCCACTGGCTCCGGAGGAGGGTGGCAAGCCGGCCGCCTCGAAGTCCTGGACGGACGGGCTGAGCCTCGACGACATCACGTACATGGTCGGCGCGGTCGGGCTGATCGGCCTGCTGTTGGTCGCCGCCGGCATCTTCGGCATCGTTCGCGCGCGGCGTCGTCCGCCGACCGCCGACCCGTCCGACACCTCGGATCCCGATGACGACCCGTTCGGCCCGCGTGGCGGCCGTGCTGACGACGACCGCAGGGGCGGTGTCTACGGTGGCGGCGCGCCGGCCGGCGGCGCGGTCTACGGCGGGGGCGCGGGTCGCGGCGGCCCGGCCCCGGCCGGTGGCGCCGTGTACGGCGGTGGCCCTCGGCCGGCCCCGGCCGATGGTGGCTACGGTGCGCCGGCACCGGGCGCCGCCGGCGTGTACGGCGGCGGACGTCCCCCGGCCGGTGGCGGCGGTCGGCCCCCTGTCAGTGGTGGCGCTCGCCCACCGGTTGGTGGCGGTCGGCCTCCGGCTGGCGGTGGTCGCCCGCACGGTGGCGGTGGTCGCCCACAGGGCGCGGGCGGTGGTCGTCCCGGCGGTGGCGTGTACGGCGGCGGCGGCGACGGCGGTCAACCCGGTCGCGCGGAGCCGCCCCGACGTGGTGGGCAGGAGCCCGACTACCGGGGTCAGCGGCCCGCTCGCCGACGCGACGACGACGCGCCCAACGACCCGTACGGGCAGTATCCCGGTGGCGGTCGCGGTCACCGGGGCGACCGCTACTGATCAGCGTTGAGGCGCTCACCCGCCCGTGACGAGCGGTGCGGGTGAGCGCCGTCGGCACCCACCCGCCGATCGCTCAGATCCGGCGGAGCACCGCCACGACCCGGCCCATGATGGTGGCGTCATCGCCGGGGATGGGGTCGAAGGCAGGGTTCTGGGGCATCAGCCAGACGTGCCCGTCGCGCCGCCGGTAGGTCTTGACGGTCGCCTCGCCGTCGAGCATCGCGGCCACGATCTCGCCGGAGTCGGCGGTCGGCTGCTGCCGGACGACCACCCAGTCGCCGTCGCAGATCGCCGCGTCGAGCATCGAGTCGCCCTTGACCTGGAGCATGAAGACCTCGCCCTCACCCACCAGCTCGCGGGGGAGCGGGAAGATGTCCTCGACGGCCTGCTCGGCGAGGATCGGCCCACCGGCGGCGATCCGACCGAGCATCGGCACGTACGCCGGGGTGGGTCGTTGTGCCCTCGACAGCTCGTCGTCGATCGCCTCACTGGGGGCGCGGACGTCCACCGCGCGCGGCCGGTTCGGGTCGCGCCGCAGGAAGCCCTTCTTTTCCAGCTCCTTGAGCTGGTAGGCGACGCTGGACGGCGACACCAGGCCGACCGCCTCGCCGATCTCGCGGACGCTCGGCGGGTAGCCGTGTCGTTCCACCCAGGTGCGGATGAACTCCAGGATGCGGCGCTGGCGGGCGGTCAGGTCGACCGTCGCCGGGTCGGGGAAGGCGCTGACCACCGGGGTGACCTGGCGCACGGCGGGCTGGCCCGTCCGGCTGCGCGCGGCGCTGCGGCGTCGGGTGGCCGGCGGGCCCGCCTCGGTGATCTGCTGCGGGCTCTTCGGCCGGCTGGCCCGGTCCTCGGTCACGTCCGTCCTCCCTGGTCGGCGCTGGGTGCCTCGTCGGCTCGTGGTGCGTGCGGTGGTGCCACGTTGTTCATGACCGTATAGGTGAGATCAGTCATTTTCAAACATCTGTACGACCTCTCACCGGCGTGTCGGGGTGAAAAAGCGCTCCGCTCGTACGGATGTTCTGATAAATGGTACGTCAGGTAGAACTGGTGTTCGATCGTCGGCTGTTTTCCGGCCCGGTTCTGGCTCCCTGGCCGATAACCCGGGCGGGGTCGTGGCGTTGGGTCTTCGGGCGCGTTGCTGGGCGTGGATGGCCGGATGGTCCGTGACGCGCCGGACACGCCGGCCAACTTGACCCGGCTTCCTCGGCGACATACGGTCGACCCCTAGATGTAGTAGTGACACGGGCGTAAGTTGCCTACAGGTTGGGTTCGACTACCGACCGCACTCCCGTAACGTCGATCACGGCGGGCGTCATCCGAGGATGGCGCCGTCGCGGTGAGGCGTGCCCGGAAGTGTCCGGTGTGCTCGCAGTTGATCATTTTTTAGGAGGTGGGCGATGCGGTGTCCGTACTGCCGGCATGCTGACTCCCGGGTGGTCGACTCGCGGGAGGCCGACGACGGCCAGCTCATCCGACGGCGGCGGTCCTGCCCGGAGTGCGGCAAGCGGTTCACCACCGTCGAGGAGGCGGTCCTCGCGGTCGTCAAGCGCAGCGGGGTGACCGAGCCGTTCAGTCGTACGAAGATCATCGGCGGGGTGCGTAAGGCGTGCCAGGGCCGGCCGGTGGACGACGACTCCCTCGCGCTGCTCGCGCAGCGGGTGGAGGAGACGGTCCGGGCCAAGGGAGCCGCCGAGATCCCCAGTCACGAGGTGGGCCTGGCGATCCTGGGTCCGCTGCGCGACCTGGACGAGATCGCCTACCTGCGGTTCGCCAGCGTCTACCGCTCGTTCGACTCGCTCGCCGACTTCGAGCGCGAGATCGAGACGTTGCGGGCCGCGGCGCGAGCCCGGGAGCAGGGCCGGGCCGATGCGGTTGAGGCCGCCGGCCGTACCAGCTGAGTCTTCACGGTTTTTCGAGAGATTGGGACGCGCGGTGGGGCACCGCGCAGACGAGGGGGGCGACGGCGTGACAACTAGCCGTTCACGAAGCAAGGCAGGCGCGGGGCTGAAGATCGACCGGGTGTGGACGACGGAGGGGGTCCACCCGTACGACGAGGTCTCCTGGGAGCGCCGTGACGTCGTGATGACGAACTGGCGGGACGGCTCGATCAACTTCGAGCAGCGGGGGGTCGAGTTCCCGGAGTCGTGGAGCGTCAACGCGGCGAACATCGTCACCACCAAGTACTTCCGGGGCGCGGTGGGGACCCCGGAGCGGGAATGGTCGCTGCGGCAGCTGATCGACCGGGTGGTCAACACCTACCGCACCGCCGGTGAGGAGTACGGCTACTTCGCCAGCCCGGCCGACGCCGAGGTCTTCGCGCACGAGCTGACCTGGATGCTGCTGCACCAGGTGTTCAGCTTCAACTCGCCGGTCTGGTTCAACGTCGGCACGCCGTCGCCGCAGCAGGTCAGCGCCTGCTTCATCCTGGCCGTCGACGACTCGATGGACTCGATCCTCGACTGGTACAAGGAGGAGGGGCTGATCTTCAAGGGCGGCTCCGGCTCCGGGGTCAACCTGTCGCGCATCCGTTCGTCCCGTGAGCTGCTCTCCTCCGGCGGCAACGCCTCCGGCCCGGTCAGCTTCATGCGCGGCGCGGACGCCTCGGCCGGCACCATCAAGTCCGGTGGCGCGACCCGCCGGGCGGCCAAGATGGTAATCCTCGACGTCGACCACCCGGACATCCAGGAGTTCGTGGTCACCAAGGCGCGCGAGGAGGACAAGATCCGCGCGCTGCGCGACGCCGGGTTCGACATGGACCTCGGCGGCTCCGACATCGTCAGCGTGCAGTACCAGAACGCCAACAACTCGGTCCGCGTCTCCGACGAGTTCATGACGGCGGTGGAGAACGACGGCGGTTTCGACCTGCGGGGTCGGCTCGACGGCTCGACCATCGAGACGATCGAGGCGAAGAAGCTCTTCCGTTCCATCGCCCAGGCCGCTTGGGAGTGCGCCGACCCGGGCCTGCAGTACGACGACACGATCAACGACTGGCACACCTGCCCGGAGACCGGCCGGATCACCGCGTCGAACCCGTGCTCGGAGTACCTGCACCTGGACAACTCCTCGTGCAACCTCGCCTCGCTCAACCTGATGAAGTTCCTCCGCGCCGACGGTGGCTTCGAGGTGGAGAAGTTCGTCAAGTCCGTCGAGTTCGTCATCACCGCGATGGACATCTCGATCTGCTTCGCGGACTTCCCGACCGACAAGATCGGTGAGACGTCCCGCGCCTACCGGCAGCTCGGCATCGGCTACGCCAACCTCGGCGCCCTGCTGATGGCCACCGGCCTGCCGTACGACTCGGACCAGGGCCGCTCGGTCGCCGCGGCGATCACCTCGCTGATGACCGGCACCGCCTACCGCCGCTCTGCCGAGCTGGCCGGCGTCGTGGGCCCGTACGACGGTTACGCCCGTAACGCCGAGCCGCACAAGCGGGTCATGCGCAAGCACGCGGCGGCCAACGACGAGATCAAGCCGACCAGCCCGGTGGCCACCGCGATCGTCCGCGAGGCGACCAAGCAGTGGACCCAGGGCAACAAGATCGGTGACAAGAACGGTTGGCGCAACGCGCAGGCGAGCGTCCTGGCCCCGACCGGCACCATCGGCTTCATGATGGACTGCGACACGACCGGCGTGGAGCCGGACCTGGCGCTGGTCAAGTTCAAGAAGCTCGTCGGCGGCGGCTCGATGCAGATCGTCAACCAGACGGTGCCGCGCGCCCTGCGCAGCCTCGGCTACCCCGAGGAGCAGGTCGAGGCGATCGTCGAGCACATCGCCGACCACGGCCACGTGGTGGACGCCCCCGGCCTCAAGCCGGAGCACTACGCGGTCTTCGACTGCGCGATGGGCGAGCGGACGATCGCCCCGATGGGTCACGTGCGGATGATGGCGGCCATCCAGCCGTTCGTCTCCGGCGCGATCTCCAAGACGGTCAACATGCCGGAGGCGGCCACCGTCGAGGACGTCGAGAAGATCTACTTCGAGGGCTGGAAGCTCGGCCTGAAGGCGCTGGCGATCTACCGCGACAACTGCAAGGTCGGCCAGCCGCTCTCGGTGGCGAAGAACAACAAGGCCACCGAGCCGGCCGCCGTCGAGACCGCAGCCGCCGCGCCGGCCGCGGTCGAGAAGGTCATCGAGTACCGGCCGGTGCGTAAGCGCCTGCCGAAGAAGCGCCCGTCCGAGACGGTCAGCTTCTCCGTCGGTGGCGCCGAGGGTTACCTGACCGCGTCGTCCTACCCGGACGACGGCCTCGGTGAGGTCTTCCTCAAGATGTCCAAGCAGGGCTCCACCCTGGCCGGCGTGATGGACGCCTTCTCGGTGGCCATCAGCATCGGCCTGCAGTACGGCGTGCCGCTGGAGACGTTCGTCAGCAAGTTCACCAACATGCGCTTCGAGCCGGCCGGCATGACCGACGACCCGGACGTGCGGATGGCCGCCTCGGTGATGGACTACATCTTCCGTCGCCTGGCGTTGGACTTCCTGCCCTACGAGCGTCGCGCCGAGCTGGGCATCTTCACCGCCAGCGAGCGGGCCGCCCAGCTGCGGGCCGAAGCCGACGCGGAGGCCGCCGGGGTCACCGGCGCCGAGCTCACCGCGATGGCGTCGTCCGCGCCGGTCGAGGCTCCGGCCAAGACTGAGGCGGTCGCCCAGCCGGCCCAGGAGATGGCCGACGTGGCCGCCGCCAAGCCGGCTCCGACAGTGGGTTCCAGCACCGAGCTGCTGGAGGCCGTGATCGGCAAGGCCGCCGACGCGCCGCTCTGCTTCACCTGCGGTACGAAGATGCGCCCGGCCGGTAGCTGCTACGTCTGCGAGGGCTGCGGCTCCACCAGCGGCTGCAGCTGACGTACGCAATAAGCGCTGCCCCGGCTCCCCTTCTGGGAGGCCGGGGCAGCGCCGTTTCCAGGCTCTTCCATCCCCGAGCGCGTGCAGAGGTAAGCGCCCAGCCAGCGGCTATGAGCGTGCATTCTCACCGAGTCTCGAGTGTCGGTGCTTGCGTAGGTTCAGCGTCCTTGGTGAGGAGTGCGGTTCCGTCCGTGCTGGTCGATGGCACGAGCTCGTATCCCTCGCTGTGGTAAAGGTTGATGTTCCGCTGGCTATTGGAACCTGTGAACAGGACGATGCGGCGGATGCCCGGGTCGGCGGCGGCTTCGGCGGTGCGCAGGAGCCACCGGCCGAGCCCGTGACCGCGTAGGTCCGGTACGACGGCGAGGCGTCCCACGTGCCAGTCGGTGCCCGCGCGGCGGGTACGCACCATGCCCAGGAGTCGACCGTCCAGCCAGACGCCCGTGGTGTGCTGGTCCGCCAGCCACTCGCGGACCTGCTCCAGCGACTCGTGCAGGGCAGGTATGGCCAAGGTGTCGTTGACGACGGCTTCCTCTACCCAGCAGCACCGCTGCAGCACGGTGACCTCGGGCGCGTCGTCGGGGGTCAGCCGCCGCGCATACGAGCCCGGCACGGGGCCAGCGACCGTCCCGGCGCCTGCCCGTTCGCGCATCGGCCGGAGGGCGTGGGAGACCCGGACCAGTTCGTTCAGGAGGCCTAGGCTCGCCGCATCGCGCGCGGCGTCGGGGCGCAGCCGTCCGTCGTCCAACGCGTCACCGATGCGGATCGCGACCGTGGCGCCCAACGGGACCAGTCGCAGCGTAGTCACGACCTGCTTGGCATGCTGGACCGACCGCGTGCCGGCCGACGTGTTGCCGTAGCTGACGAAGCCGATCGGCTTCCACGCCCACTCGCGGCCGAGGTAGTCCAGCGCGTTCTTCAGGGTCGCCGGCATCCCGTAGTTGTATTCCGGTGTCACCACGATGAAACCGTCCGCCGTGTCCACGATCGAACTCCACCGACGGGTGTGTTCCTGCCGGTAGATGCCCGACGACGGATGTTCCTCCTCGTCGAGGAACGGCAGATCCAGGTCGGCGAGGGCCACTGGCACCAACTCGACGCCAAGCTCGGCGGCGCAGGGCGTGATCGCGTCGATCAACCACTGCCCGATCACCGGGCCGAGGGCCCCTGGGCGCGTGCTGCATACCAGGACGAGGAGGCGGAGCGGTTTCGTTGACATGGAAACGAAATATAGGGGGTAGGTTGTTTACATGTCAACGAGACCTGAGGTAGCGCAGGTGCACTGGTTGAACCCGGACGAGGAGCGGGCGTGGCGCGCGTTTCTGCGGGTGATGGTGACCGTCCAGGCCGGCACCTCGGGTGACCTGGCGGCGATCGGACTCTCGGAGCCCGACTACGAGGTGCTGAGCACCCTGTCGGAAAGACCCGGCCACACCAGCACCCTGCACGCGCAGGCCGACAAGATGGGCTGGTCCCGCAGCCGGCTGTCCCGGCACGCCAGCCGGATGGAGGAGCGCGGCCTACTCCGGCGCACTCCCGACCCGGCCGACGGTCGAGGTTGCCTCCTCGTGCTTACCGAAGAGGGCCTGGGCGCCCTCACCACGGCCGCACCCGCCCACGTCGAGTCGGTACGACGCCATTTCATCGACCGGCTCACGCCAGAGGACCTCACCGCCATCGAACAGATCGCCCGGCGCCTGGAGGCCCCCCAACCGGACAGCGGCCGGTAGGCGCACCCGGCGGGCATCGCCATCCGCTGGGCAGCCGGAACGGGCCTCCACTGCTAGGGGCCGGCCGAGGGCACGGCATGCCTGCTGCTCTGGGTATTGCGGCCGGGAGCTACCGGATGCTGCGCACGAACCCCGTCCAGGCGCCTCTCGTGAAGCGAAGGGTCGACCCGTTGGGGTCCTTGCTGTCGCGCACCGCGATGCTCGTATGCAGTTCGGCGACCTCGACACAAGCGCCGCCGTTGTTGTCGCTGTGGCTCGACTTGCGCCAGACCAGGCGATCCGAAGTCTCCATGCCCGATCGGATCAGCTCCTGATTTGCGGGATTAGCGGTCTTCGTCGCCCTCAGTTGGGCGTGGTGGGCGATTGTGCTTGGCCCACTCGTCCACCTCGTCCGCGTCCCAGATGGTCGTCCCGATGAGGCGGGCCACCGGCTCGGGGAAGCCGGGTCGGCGGGTGATCTGGAGTACCCGCTGGCGCGACACGTTGAACAGGGCGGCCAACTCGCCAGGCCCGTACAAGCGCGGTCGCTTCACGCCCTGAACGTAGGCGCGACTTTCAGTTGACTATTGTCACTTGCAGATTGACAAGACACGGCTGAGTGGTGTGTGGTGAAGTGGTCACGCCCGGCGACGGCGCGACAACTCGCGCGGAGGTCGGGTGCCCAAACACGTGCCGTACGACGACTACCTGCTGGCGGTGGCGCTGACGTTGGCTCGGCGCCATCGGCCGGTCTGGTCGTGGCAGCGGTGGCGGCGGATCTGCCGATGTGGCGCCGACCTGCCGTGCCGAGCCCGGCACCGCATCCCGATCCGCCGAGGCCACTGGCCAGGGGAGGAGCAGGAGTGACCGAGGATCAGGTCGGACGAATCTTGTCCGTGCACCTGCCCGGCGTTGACGGGCTCTGCGCCGGCTGTCGCTGGTGGTGGGCGCGGCTGTCCCCGTACCCCTGCTATCAGGCGGAATGGGCGGTCCGCTGGCACGCCCGGTCGGCCATCCGGCGCTTCCTGGATGGTCGGCCGTGACCACCCACGGCCCGGTCCTTCCGGTGTGGACCTGCGGCGGCTGCGCTGCACCGTGGCCCTGCCGGACCCGGCGCACGGAGCTGGTTGCAGAGTTCGAGGGCACACCTGTGTCGTTGGCCCTCTATATGGGGTCCTACCTGGTCTGGGCGGCCGAGGATCTGACCTGGGTGCCCGCCGGGCTGCTGCACCGGCGTTTCCTGGGCTGGGTCCGGTGAGTCTGATCCGGCGGGGCGATGAGCGGTTCCACTACAGCGACAACTCGCACAAGTGGATCCCGCCGGACCCGGACTACGACCAGGAGGCCTGGGACGAGATGGTCCGGCAGCACCAGCTCCAGCACCTGGAGGAGATATCCAACCGTAGAAAGCCGGTTGGATCACCTGATGCCGAGTAGCTGTGGACGACCGGGCTGCTCAGCATCAGGCGATCTCGGCGACCGGGTTACTGGCTGGCGCGTTCGGCGGCACGTACCGCGTTGCGGAACAGCATCGCGACGGTGGTCGGGCCGACCCCGCCGACCCGGGGCGTGATGGCGCCGGCGACCTCGGCGCACGCTTCGTCCACATCGGGCAGGAGCCGCCGACCGTCGTAGCGGACGCCGGCGCCGATGACGACCGCGCCGGGCTTGACGTGCTCAGGCCGCACGATGCCGGGTACGCCGGCGGCGGCGACGAGGATGTCGGCGCGGCGGGTGTAGCGGTCCCAGTCGGGCACGCCGGTGTGCACGACGGTGACGGCGGCGTTGGCGGTCGGGCGCTTCTGGGCGAGCAGCATGGCCAGGGGGCGGCCCAGGGTGGCGCCCCGGCCGAGGATGACGACCTCGCGACCGGCGACGGGGATCTCGTGGTACGCCAGGAGGGCTTCGATGCCGGCGGGGGTGCACGGCAGCGGGCCGGGCAGCCCGACGGCGAGGCGTCCCATGTTGAGCGGGTGCATGCCGTCGACGTCCTTGTCCGGGTCGATGGTCTGCAGCGCCGCGTCGTAGTCCAGGTGCCCCGGAACGGGGTACTGCACGAGCAGTCCGTGCACGGCCGGGTCGTTGTTGAACCGGGCGATGGCCTGGTGCAGCTCCGCCTGGGTGGCGGTGGCCGGCAGGTGCGTGTGCGGGGAGTCGAACCCGAGCGCGGCGGCCTGACGCTGCTTGATGGCGATGTAACCGGCGCTGGCGTCGTCGTCGCCGACGAGGATGGTGGCGAGGCTCGGTGTGATGCCGCGCTCGCGCAGACGGGTGGCGGCAGCTGCGGTTTCGGCCAGGACGGCTGCGGCGACTGGTGCGCCCGGCAGGAGTCGGGCCGTGCCCGACGGGTTGTGGTTGTCGACGGATGGGCTGGTCGTGGTCATGATGGTCCCTCGACGCAGGCGCCCAGGCGGTCGACGCCCGCGAGAGGCTCCCCGATGGTTTCACCATCCCCGTGCCGCCAGTCGCCGGTGCTTCGATGATGCCGCATCACCAGGGCGGTTGCCCAACTGGACCGGCAGCGCCGCGTTCCGCGCCGGGCGGGAAGCGGCATTACGGCGTAACACCCGCGCTCCGCCGTACGAAGAAGGGGTGTGAAGGCGCGAGAGAGGACGGCCCGTGAGTGAGCCCGACCGAGCCGATGACGACATTTCCGGCATCGGCACCGATCCGGTGGCCTTCGAGGTCTTCTACCGGCGGCACCTGGAGGCGGTGGGCCGGTTCGTGGCGCGGCGGGTCGACGATCCACACCTCGCCGCCGACCTCACCGCCGACGTGTTCCTGGCGGTGATCGAGTCGGCGGCCGGCTACCGGCCGGACCGGGGTAGCCAGATCGGCTGGCTGTACGGGGTGGCCCGCAACGTCATCGGCGACGAGCGGCGTCGGGCGGCCCAACGGCTGCGGGTCGCCGGTCGTCTGGCCGGACGGCGGGACCTGGGCCCCGATGACATCGCCCGGATCGAGGAGCGGATCGACGCCGAGGAGGCCGCCCGCCGCACGTATCGGGCGCTGGGCGACCTCCCCGAGGGCACCCGGACGCTTGTCGAACTCGTCGCCGTGGACGGCCTCACCGTCGCGGAGGCGGCGACAGTGCTCGGGATGTCGCCGGTCGCCGCCCGGGTCCGCCTGCATCGCGCCCGTCGGCTCGTCCGCGCCGTGCTCGCCCGCCCTGCCACCACCCTCGCCTGAGGAGACGGAGATGACGATGAACGAGACCGAACGGTCGCCGCAGGGTTTCGAGGAGCAACTTCTCAGGGATCTGACCGCACACGTGGCCCATCGGGGCGAGGCGGCGTCGGAGGCCCGTCCCACCGGTCGCCGTACCCGGTTTCTCAGCGGTTGGCGCCTCGCCGGAGCGTTCGGGCTGGCGGTGACGTTGACCGCCGGTGCGCTGGTGGTCCAGACGATCAGACTGGGTGATCAGCCGCCGCCGACGGCCAGCGCGTCGGAGATCTTCCACCTGGCGGCCGACGCCGCCCGGCAACAACCGGAGCTCACCGCCCGTCCCGACCAGTACGTCTTCACGGAGATCCTGGCGACGACCCGGGAGTTGCCGGACAGCGGCCCGTACCTGACGATCCGGAACCAACTGTGGCAGTCGGCCGGCGGAGTCGCGTACACCCAGGGGCGGTACCGACCCGAGGCCGATCCGAACGGGTGGAGCGGGCTGAGGGAGCTCCGTATGAACGATGCCGGCGATCCCGAGAAGAAGCTTGACGCGTTCCAGCCGCCCGCGTACCACGGCGGCCTGCCCACCGACCCGGACGCGCTGCTGCGATACCTCCGGAAGCACCCGGTCGACCTGCACCTTCCCGAAGGCGCCGACGAGGAGGCCGTGTACGGGGACGAGAGCATGGCGTACACCACAGCGCGGTCGATGCTTCGCGGCTACGTGCCACCCCGAGCGCTGGCGGCGCTGTACGAGGTGCTGGCACGGGAGCCCGGGGCGGTCGTCATCTCCGGCGACGTGGTGGACGCCGCCGGCCGGCACGGGGTGGCGATTCGGATGCCCGGTGTGATCGGTGGCAACGTGGACCTCATCTTCGATAGGGACTCCCACGTCTACCTCGGCACCCGCAACTCGGTGATACGCAACGGCAAGGAGTCACTGGAGTCGGCCGCCGCCGTCCTGCGGGTCGCCATCGTCGACCGGCCGGGCCAGGTGCCGTGAGCAGCGCCGGTCAGGGCTGGGCGAACAGCGGCCCGTAGTTCGAGCGGAACATCTGCTCGCCGAGGCGGCGCATCACCAGGTCGCGTAGCGCGGGCGGGAGCCCGGTGGCCTTGTCGCGGCGGTGCGTCTGGCTGAGCACCCAGTTCGTCCGTGGGCGGCGCCGCGCCTCGAAAGCGCGCAGCGCGTCGGCGACGGAATCGGCGGCGGCCAACGACGAGGCGAGCACGACAGCGTCCTCCAGCGCCATCGCCGCACCCTGGGCCATGTTCGGCGAGGTGGCGTGGGCGGCGTCGCCGACCAGCAGCACCGGCCCCCGGGCCCAGGAGTCGAGCACCACCTCCT
>NZ_JAGPXZ010000860.1:0-2385 GCF_018070305.1 Micromonospora sp. M51
GCACCGTCCACAGGGCGGCCAGGCCGGTGCGGCTGGACGAGGTACGACTCACGCGGTGCACTGTGCGCCGTCGTGCCGGTGCGCGCAAGCCCGGGTCGGGCGACGTCCGGACGCCGGCACCGATCAGCAGGCGGCGCGACCCGCCGGCGCACCGACAGCACGCGCCGGGTTCATCCCGCGTGCTGTCGCCGTCCCGGGTGCCGCCATCGGTGCGCGCGCCGGCTCCAACGCCGCGCTGCGCAGGATCCGCTGCCGGTCCGGGCCGTCGGCCACGCTGACCAGGAAGCAACCGGTGCCGGGGCGGAGCCGGGCCGGCACGTCGAGCACCGCCGCGCCCCGGATGAGCACCGCTGCCAACTCCCGGTCGGTGAGCCGGACACCGAGGATGTGCCGGCGGACGTGCCGCCCGGCGGCCAGCAGCGCCGAGCGCCAGGCCGCCTCCGCCAGCCGGGTCACCAACCGCCGCCGGGCCGGCGAGGCGCCGGGCAGCGGCCCGCCGAGCAGCTCGCGCCGCCCCTGCCACCAGCCCGCGTCCAACATCCGGGTGTACGCGCCCTGGTGCTCCCGGGGCACCCACAGCCGGTGCAACTCGTAGCGGCGGCGCAGGCCGCCGACGGCAACCTCGTGGGTGACCGGGATGTCCAGCCGGGCGAGCAGTTGCCGCATGCGCTGCGCGGCGTCCTCCCGGTTGAACTCCACCCCGGGGGTGTGCTCGGCCCGTACCGCGCTCGGTCGGGCGGCGGTCGGCGGCGGTGTGCACCGGTGCAGGCAGGCGGCCTCGAACGCGTCGCCCAGTGTCAACCAACCCAGCGGGGCCGGGGACGTCGAGGGGTGGGGCCGGTCGAGCAGGGCGGGTTCGCGGGTCAACGGAGGCTCCCTTGTCGGAGTCTGGGTCGCCTTACCGTGGCCCCTGTCACGCCGTTACGGAACCGCTCCGGCCGAGCCTTGAGCAAATCTTGCGCCTGCCGTGCCCGCTACAGGTCGGTGACGACCACATCCACCTGCCGTACCCGGCCCGCGGCGGTGCCCTGCTCCAACACCGTGTGCTTCAACTCCCGCAGGGTGCCCACCAGCTCCGCCGCGGTACGCGGCCGGGCGCCGGCGACGAGGAGGTCGCGGACCAGCCGCCCCTTGGTGGCCTTGTTGAAGTGGCTGACCACCGAGCGGACCGGCACCCCGTCGACCTCCCGCTCGTGCAGAACCCGCACGGTGACGGTGCGCTCGGCCAGCTCCCCGCGCGGCGTCCAGGTGGCCGCGTACGCACCGGAGCGCAGGTCCAGCACCGGGCCCCGCCCGGCAGCCCCGTCCACCGCCGGCGTCAGCTCCCTGCGCCAGTACGCCGACAGCGCCCCGACCTCGGGCAGTCGGGCGCCGATCGGGCAGCGGTACGGCGGGATCCGGTCGGCCAGCCGTACCGCGCCCCACAGGCCGGAACTGATCAGGATCGACCGGCGGGCCGCCCGTTGCGCCGCGGCCGGCAGGGAGGCCAGGTCCAGCGCCTCGTAGAGCACCCCGGTGTAGAGCCGCTCGGCCGGGGCGGTGGCCGCCTCCCGCAGTCGGGCGTTGCGCCGCAGCTCGCCGCGTTGACCCTCGCTGAGGCCGAGTGCCGACCGCGCCGCCTGCTCGTCCGGCCCGGCGCTCAGCGCCACCAGGGCGTCCAGCACCCGCTCGCGGGCCGGGTTCAGCTCGGGCAGCGACAGCCGGTCCGGGGCCCAGCGCCGTCCGGTGCCGGCGTCGGCCTTCCCCTCCGAGGGCGGCAGCAGGATGAGCATGGGTCTCCTCGACGGGCGAAACGCGGCGCCCCACGCGCCGGCCCGGCCAGCGTACGACCAGCCCCTACCGCCAGGGCCGCACCGGGGTGTCGGGGTGGTACACGCGATAGCCGCCGACATCCCGCACCGGCGTGGCGTCACCCCGGTCGGCGAGCAGCCTGCGCAACCGCCGGTCCATCGGCGAGCCGGCCTCCACCACGTAGCCCGGCCGCTCGGCCCGCCCCACCTGCCGCCAGTACGGCCGGTAGCGGTTCTGCCCGGGGGCCAGGTCGGCGTCGAGCACCCCGCAGACCACCGACTCGTCCGTGTTGAAGATCAACCGGTTGCAGGTCCAGTAGTCCCCGTACACCTCGTGGGGCCCGTCGGCGCGCAGCGCGGCGGCCAACTCCCGGGCCTGGCGCTCCTCGGTCCGCGACGCCGCGGTGCCGGTGGCCGCGAAGAGCACGGTGATCACCAGCGTGGTCACTGTCAGCGCGGCCAACACGGCGGCGGACAGCGCGCCGGTGATCCGCCCCAGCACGCTGCTGGTGCCCCGCCAGGCGGTCAGCGCCGCCACCCAGAGCGGCCAGAGCACCGCCGGCAGCGACAGTTGCAGCTCCGACAGGTCGCGGGC
>NZ_JAGPXZ010000861.1:0-2373 GCF_018070305.1 Micromonospora sp. M51
AGACCTACCCGTGGGCGAGCGGCCTGAGCTGACGACGCCGGCCCGGGCGGGCCGCGCGGCGACGCGCCCCGCCCGGGTCACCCGACCAGCAGTACGGAGTACCCACCGTGACAGTCCTCTTCGGTCAACTCTTCACCGGCATCAGCATCGGCGCGGTGCTGCTGCTCATCGCGCTCGGCCTCGCGCTGACCTTCGGCCAGATGAACGTGATCAACATGGCGCACGGTGAGTTCATCATGGCCGGCGCGTACACCACCTACGTCCTGCAGCAGAGCATCACCGGCGCCGGCCTGTCGCTGGTGGTCGCGCTGCCGGTGGCGTTCGTGGTCGCCGGCGCCATGGGTGTCCTGCTGGAGGTGCTGCTCATCCGCCGGCTCTACGCCCGACCGCTGGACACCCTGCTGGTCACCTGGGGGGTGTCACTGATGCTGCAGCAGCTGGCCCGCGACGTCTTCGGCAGCCCGAACGTGCAGACCCGCGCGCCCGAACTGCTCACCGGCAACGTGGCGCTGCCCGGCGGGCTGACCATCGCCAACAACCGGCTGTTCATCCTGGCCCTGGCGCTGGCCGCCGTCGCGGCGCTCACACTGGCGCTGCGACTCACCCCGCTCGGGCGTCGGATCCGCGCGGTGGTGCAGAACCGCGACCTCGCCGCCGTGTCCGGCATCGCCACCTCCCGGGTCGACCGGACCACCTTCTTCCTCGGCTCCGGCCTGGCCGGGGTGGCCGGGGTGGCGCTCACCCTGCTCGGCCCGATCGGCCCGACCATGGGCACCAACCTGATCATCGACGCCTTCCTGGTCGTCGTGGTCGGCGGGATCGGCCAGCTCAAGGGCAGTGTGATGGTCGCCTTCGCCCTCGGTGTGCTCCAGGCCACCGGGGAGTACCTGACCACCCTCAGCGTCGCCAAGGTGATCGTGTTCGTGGCGATCGTCGCGTTCCTCCAGTGGCGACCACAGGGCCTGTTCACGCTGCGGACCAGGAGCCTCGCATGACCGCCGTCACCCCCGCGCCGCCCGGCACCGCCGTCGCACCGGCCCCCGCCGGCGCCGCACCACCGAACCCGCCGGGACGGCGCTCGCGGCTGCGGACGGCGGCCGGGTTCGCCTTCGGCGCGGCGCTGCTCTTCGCCGTCGCCCCGCTGGTGCTGTCGGACTTCCGGCTGGCGCTGCTCGCCAAGTACCTCTGCGTCGCCATGGTCGCGGTCGGCATCGGGATCGCCTGGGGCCGGGGTGGGATGCTCACCCTGGGCCAGGGCGTCTTCTTCGGCCTGGGCGGCTACGCGATGGCCATGCACCTCAAGCTCGCCGACGCGGGCCCGGGTGGGATGCCCGACTTCATGCAGCTGTACGGGCAGCTCGACGAGCTGCCGCTGTGGTGGCGGCCGTTCGCCAGCCCGTGGTTCGCGCTGCCCGCCACGGTGCTGCTGCCGATGGCTGTCGCCTTCGGGCTCGGCTCACTGGTGTTCCGCCGCCGGGTGCGCGGCGCGTACTTCGCCATCCTCAGCCAGGCGCTCGCCGCCGCGATGGTGATCCTGCTGATCGGTCAGCAGGGCACCACCGGCGGCACCAACGGGCTCACCGACATCAAGGGCTTCTTCGGCTACGACCTGGACGACCCGGTCAACCAGCGGATGGTGTACTTCATCATCGCCGGCACGCTGCTGGCGTTGCTCGCGCTGACCCGGCAGCTCATCCACAGCCGCTACGGCGAGCTGCTGGTGGCGGTCCGCGACGGTGAGGAACGGGTCCGCTTCCTGGGCTACGACCCGGCGTCGGTCAAGCTGGTGGCGTACGTGGTCGCGGCCGGCATGGCCGGGCTGGCCGGTGCGCTGTTCGTGCCGGCGGTGGGCATCATCTCGCCCGCGCTGATCGGCATCGTCCCGTCGATCGAGTTCGTCATCGGCGTCGCTGTGGGTGGCCGGGCCACACTGCTCGGGCCGGTGCTCGGCGCGGTGGCGGTGGCCTGGGCGCGGACCGCCCTCTCCGAGCGGTTCCCGGGCACCTGGACGTACCTGCAGGGGTTGCTCTTCGTGGTGGTGGTGGCGTTCCTTCCCGGCGGCCTGGCGTCGCTGTGGGCGCTGGCTCGCCGCCGTGACGTCGGCGCGCGGCCGGTGCGGCGCGGGTGGTTGCCGGCGGCCCGACGACGCGCCGAACGGACGGAGGTGCCTGCGGCATGAGTGAACGCACCGAGCGCAGCGAGGGCCGTGAGCGCATGCCCGACCGGCACGGCATGAGTGAACGCACCGAGCGCAGCGAGGGCCGTGAGCGCATGCCCGACCGGCACGGCATGAGTGAACGCACCGAGCGCAGCGAGGGCCGTGAGCGCATGCCCGGCCTGCACGGCACGAGCGGGGAACGGTTGGACGGGTTG
>NZ_JAGPXZ010000862.1:0-2370 GCF_018070305.1 Micromonospora sp. M51
CCTTCAACTCCATGTCGGCGATCTTGAACTGGATGGCCTGGTTGGCGCCGATCGGCTGACCGAAGGCGTGCCGTTCCTTCGCGTACCTGATGGACTCGTCGACGCAGCCCTGCGCTCGGACCGAACAGCGCGCAGACCTGCGGGATCGAGCCCGAGGCGCGGACCTGGTTCCAGAAGATCTTGCCGGCGCCCCGCCGGCCGGGAAAGAGGTCGACCTGGTCGGTGATCCGGGCGCCGGCCGAGTCGACCAGGTAGACCATCGGCACACCGGCGCCGTACGCGCGCTCAATGATGCGGATGATCTTCTCGACGGTGCGGGCGCCCCAGCTGCCGGCCTTGACTGTGGAGTCGTTGGCCATCAGGCAGACCTGTCGGCCGTCGATCGTGGCGGTGCCGGTCACCACGCCGTCGGCGGGCAGCCCGTCGGCGAGCGCGTTGGCGTAGAGGCCGTCCTCGACGAACGACCCCTCGTCGACCAGGAGCGCGACCCGTTCACGGGCGAAGAGCTTGCCCTTGGCCGCGTTGGCGGCGTGGTACTTGTCCGCGCCGCCGGACCGGGCGCGCTTGCGCAGCTGCTCCAGTGCCTCACCGTCGAGCGTCACGCCGACTCCTCCGCCAGAACGACCTGAACGATCGTTAGGCTAGCGCATGAGCACGACTGTCGGCGACCTACGAGCGAATCAGACAGTCGAGCCGAGAGCAAGACATTGAATAACATGAATGAGTATCGCTAGGCTCCTGACACCCCTCCTCCCGGATTGGAGTCAGCGATGACCTCACGACTCAATCGGCTCGCTGTCGCGTTGCTCGCGACGGCACTCACCACCCTCGGCCTCACGGTCGCCAACCCCGCGCCCGCGTCCGCCGCCATGACCATCTGCTACAACACCAGCCAGGCGGGCAGCTACGCCAGCGTCGCCAACCAGGCCGCCACGATCTGGAACAACGCCACCGTCAACCTGACGCTCACGGCGAACTGCGGCTCGAACCTGCGGATCTACCGGATCACCGGCGGCGGCTCGTACGCCGTGCGGACCAGCCTCGGCAACGGCCGGGTCTACATCGACACCCAGCAGGCCGCCCAGTACAGCGTGCTGCGGATCATGACCCACGAGATCGGGCACATCCTCGGCCTGCCGGACAACTACAACGGGAACTGCTCGCTGCTGATGTCCGGCGGCAGCGCCGGCACCAGCTGCACCAACCCGTACCCGAGCAGCGCCGAGGCGAGCCGGGTCAGCAACCTCTTCGCCGGCACGTTCAGCGCCACCGACCGCAGCGCGGACATCTTCCGCGACAGCTGGCCGAGCACGCTCACCCCGGTGAGCTGAGCGACCAGGCACCTGGAAGGGGCCGGCGACCGCGCCGGCCCCTTCGTCGCGTCCTCAGCTCGGCAGCGGCGTCAGCCGGGTACGCGGGCCGGCCCGCAGCACACCGGACGGCAGCGTCTTGCCGCGCAGCGCCACCGCCAACACCGCCCCCTCGATCAGCGCCGGCAGGTCGATGCCGGTGTCGACGCCCATGTCGTGCAGCATGTGCACGGCCTCCTCGGTGGCCAGGTTGCCGCTCGCCCCCGGCGCGTACGGGCAGCCACCGAGGCCACCGACGCTGGCGTCGAACTCGGTCACCCCCAGCTCCAACGCGGTCAACAGGTTGGCCAGCGCCGTACCCCGGGTGTTGTGGAAGTGCAGCAGGACCGGCACGTGCGCGTTGCGGTCGCGTACCGCGGTCAGCAGCTCGCGGACCCGGCGTGGGGTGCCCATGCCGGTGGTGTCGCCGAACGCGACCCGGTCCGCGCCGTCGCGGACCACCCGGTCCACGATCCCGGCCACCCGCTGCGGGTCGATGTCCCCCTCGTACGGGCAGCCGAAGCTGGTCGCCACGATCACCTCGACCCGCGCCGAGGCACCGTGCAGCAGGTCGATCAGCTCGGCGATGTCGTCCAGCGACTCGTCGGTGGACCTGTTGACGTTGCGCCGGTTGTGCGTGTCACTGGCCGAGACCACCACCTCGATCTCGGTGAACCCGGCGGCGAGGGCCCGCTGCGCGCCCCGGGTGTTCGGCACCAGCGCCGAGTAGCGCACCCCGTCGGCCTTCACCGCCCGCCGCCACACCTCGTCGGCGTCCGCCATCTGCGGGATCGCCTTGGGGTGCACGAACGACACCGCCTCGATCCGGCGTACACCGGTGCCGGAGAGGGCGTCGAGCAGCCGCACCTTGGCGTCGGTCGGGATCGGGTCCTCGTTCTGCAACCCGTCCCGTGGCCCGACCTCACGGATCGAGACGAAACTCGGCAGGTCCGCCATAAGGGGTCACCTCACTGTGACGAAAGCAGTGCTTAGGGGTTCCCCCAGCATGCCACTCCACTGT
>NZ_JAGPXZ010000863.1:0-2369 GCF_018070305.1 Micromonospora sp. M51
TCGAGGTCGACGGCCGGCGCGAGGTACGCGAGCCGACGATGACGATCGAGGTCAGCGAGACCGGCAGCGACAACCCGCCCCCGGTCGGCGCCCTGCGCCGGGTCGTCGACGGGGACAGCACGCTCATCAGCACCGACACCGTCGAACTGGTGGTCGTCCGGCGGCCCGGGGCCGGGGCCGACGGGGCCACCGGGGCCACCCTGAGCGGCAGGTGGGATGGTCAGCCGACGAGCGTGCCACTGGCGTACGCCCGGGTGCGCTGACCCGCCTGTCCCGAGTGTGCGGTGGGCGGCCCGGATGCCGGACCGCCCACCGCGTTCACCACCGCGCAGGAGGCGGGGGCGGTGACACGGGCGGCCGGTCGTCGCAGGTGATGGTGTTGGGCAGCAGCCACGGTGCGAGCCACCCGCCGTCGTTACCGCCGAGGTCGGTCACTGTGAACTCCGAGCCGGCCGCGGTGAAGTGGAACGATCCGCAGTTGTTGACGCCGACCGCGCCGACGTTGCGGGCGTCCACGTTGGCGAACGAGGCGGACCCGGCCGTGCGGGCGCTGACCACCGAGGTGCCGGTGCCGTCGACCCGGACGTCCCGGAACCGCACGTCGGAGATCGAGTAGAGGTCCTTCACCGGCCAGTCGCTGACCAGCATGATCGCGTTGTACGTGTTGTCCAGGTACGCGTCGCCGGTCACCTCGATGCCCGCCTCGATGCTGCGATCCAGGGCGAAGAGCCAGATCGCCCCCAGGCCGATGTTCCAGTTCAGCTCGTACGTGCCGGCGCGGGCGGTGGTGTTGTTGGTGAACCGCAGGTGCCCGGTGAACGGCTCCGCGCCGAAGCGGGACCCGGCGTGCAGGCCGCTGCCCTCACGTACCGGGTCGGCGACGAGGTTGTGCGAGACGGTGGTGTCGGTGCCGCCGTAGATGGCGATGCCGTTGGCCAGGGTCGGTGACTGCACGGTGTTGTGGTCGAACGTGTTCCGCGCGTTGGCCGTCTTCTCCGACCACATCGCCAGGCCGTCGTCGCCGGTGTTGCGGACGAAGTTGTGCGCGACCAGGGAGTCGGTCACCCCGGTGTGGAAGTTGAGGGCGTCGGCGATCTGGTCGACGATGATGTTGTTGGTGACCCGGACGTTGCGCATCGGGCCGTCGAACCACAGGCCTGCCTTGGTGTGGTGCAGGTAGAGCCCGTCGATGGTGGAGTCGCTCATCGCCCCGCCGATCGCGTTGACCTGGTCGGTGTCGATGCGCTCCCGCACGTCGCCCTCGATGGCGAAGCCGGAGAGGTGCACGTTGCGGCTGCCGCCGTCGGCGGCGTCCCGACCGTAGAACCCGACTCCGGTGTGCACCGAGCCGTCCGGCGCGGGGGCCGGCAGGGCGACCTCGCGGCCCTTGATGATGGTGTGCCAGTTGCCGGCGCCCTCGATGGTCACGTCGTCGACGATGACGTGCCGGTTGACCTGGTAGGTGCCCGGCGGGAGGTACACGGTGAGGTGGGCGCGCCGGGCGAAGGCGATGGCCCGGTCCAGCGCGTCGGCGGAGTCCCGCCGGCCGGTCGGGTCGGCGCCGAAGGCGAGCACGTTCGCCGCGAGCAGCCGGACACGCGGCGGGGCGACCAGTTCGGAGTCGAGCAGGTCGATGACCGTCCAGGCGGCGGCGCTGCCGGGCGGCGCGGTGAGCCGGACAGTGTCGCCGGCCCGGTACGTACGCCCGAGCAGGAGCCGCTGCTCGTCGTAGAAGTGGGTGGGCCGGAACGGTGTGCTGATGCTCGGGTACGGCGTGGTGGCCGACGGCACGCACTGGCACTCGGTGATCCACCAGTCCGGGTGCAGCAGCCCGGCCTGCGGGTCGTTGGTGAAGGGGTACTGGTTGTAGAGCCACGAGTACTGCGAGGTGAGCGTCATGGTGCGCAGATGCTTGCCGTTCACCGCGACCTTCAGCGGCGCGGTGATCCCACCTCCCTGCGGCGCGTCCGGGATGCTGTACCGCACGGTGATCCCGTTCGCCGCGCTGGGCAGGACGAACTCCACGTACTCCCCGGGGGTGAGCCGGACCGCCCGGCGGCCGGAGGCCTCCGCGGGCAGGGTGTAGGCGGACCGGTCCGGCCCGATGATCTCGCCGTTGGTGCGCGCGTTCTCCGCTTCCTGCTCCAGGAAGCCGACGTCCGCGCCGCGCCCGGCGACCAGCGCCGGGTCGAGGGCGGCGCGGGTGACCACCGGCCGCGCGCCGGCGGACCCCGGTGGACTGGCGGCGGCCGAGGTGGGCCCGGCGACCAGCACGGCGAGACCGGCCGCGAGCGCGACGGCGGTGCCGCCGGGCCGTCCCCGCGTCGGCGTGAGGCTGCGAAACATCGGTGACCCTCCTGAGTGGGTGG
>NZ_JAGPXZ010000864.1:0-2364 GCF_018070305.1 Micromonospora sp. M51
GTGCGCCAGCGGCCATCAACGCGACGATCCGCCGACCCCAGTCCTCGTTCTCCGCCCTGATCCGCAGCCAGTCTTCCTTGCCATAGCGAGAGGCCCGGCGGTTCGACTCCCGGTACGCGTCGGTGTCACCCCACCGCTGCTCCGCCTCGGCCTCGTGCTCCTCCGGGCTGAAGTCACCGAAGACCTCGAACCGCTCCTCCGGCGTGAGTTGGATGTTCATCTTGGTCGCCTCCATCGCGAACTCGATCGCCGTGACCATCTCCTGCAACCGTTTCAGCCGTACCGTCAGCAGCTCGTGCTGTCGGCGCAGGTGCGCGGCCGGATCGGCCGCCGGGTCGTCGATGATCGCGGTGATCTCCTCAAGCGGGAAACCCAGCTCCCGGTAGTACAGGACGAGTTGCAGCCGTTGCAGGTCCGCGTCGTCGTAGCGGCGGTAACCGGCCGAGGTCCGCCCGCTGGGCGAGAGCAACCCGATCTCGTCGTAGTGGTGCAGCGTCCGCACCGTCACGCCGGCGACCTTCGCCACCTGACCCACCGTGTACGCCATGGTCCCCCTCCCTTCCGGGAACCAGGCTCCTGCCTGCCGTTACGTGAGAGTCAACTCCGATTCTGGCCCACCATGGCGGGGCCGTCCGGCCGCCCGTACAGATAGCCCTGACCGCGCGGGCAGCCGATCGCGGTGACCGCCTCATGCTGACGTTCGGTCTCCACCCCCTCGGCGACCACCGCCAGGTCGAACGCGCCGGCCAGCCGGGTGACCATCTCCACCGTGGCGTACGCCCGGTCGTCGGTGCCCAGCCGCGCCACGAACGACCTGTCGATCTTCAACTCGGTGGCCGGGATGCGGTGCAGGTAGCTCAGCGACGAGTAGCCGGTGCCGAAGTCGTCGATGGCGATCCTGATGCCCAGCTCCCGCAGCTGGTGCAGCCGCTCCAGCACCGCATCGGTGCCCTCGATCAGCGCCGACTCGGTCAGCTCCAGGGTCAACGCCCGGGGCGCCAGCCCGGCGGCGCTGGTGGCCGCGGTGACAGTGGCGATCAGGTCCGGCCGACGCAGGTGCGCGGCGGCGATGTTCACCGCGACGGTCGCGTCCGGCACCCGCCCCCGCCAGGTGGCGGCGGCCCGGCACGCCTCGTGGATCACCCAGCGGTCGATCGGCAGGATCAGCCCGGTCTCCTCGGCCAGCGGCAGGAACTTCGCCGGCGCCAACATCCCCAGCCGGGGGTGCCGCCAGCGCACCAGCGCCTCGGCGCTGCGTACCGCACCGGTGCTCAGGTCGACGATGGGTTGGAACTCCAGGCGCAGTTGATCCTCGTCGACAGCGCGGCGCAGGTCGGCGATCAGCTCGGCGCGGGAGACGGCCGACTCGCGCAGCGCCGGTGTGCACGTCCGGTACGCGGACTTCCCGGCCGCCTTGGCCGCGTACATGGCGATGTCGGCGTCGCGCAGCAGGTCGGTGTGGGAGGCGTGCTGCGGGCCGAACTCGGCGATACCGATGCTCGCCGACGGGTGCACCCCGACGTCCTCCTCGTCGTCGGACGGCCGCAGCGCGTCGAGCAGCCGCTCGGCGAGCCGTTCGGGTGACACCGGCCGGTCGCCGTCGACCAGCACGGCGAACTCGTCACCGCCGAGCCGGGCGATGGTGCCGTCGCCGTTGACGGCAGTGCGCATCCGGGCCGCGAGCCCGGTCAGCAGGGTGTCACCGGTGGCATGCCCGAACCGGTCGTTGACCTGCTTGAACCCGTCCAGGTCGAGCAGCAGCACGGCCACCGGCCGCCCGTCGCGCAGGGCCAGCCGCAGTCGCCGGTTGAACAACAACCGGTTGGGCAGCCCGGTGAGCTGGTCGCCGTACGCGAGCCGACGCAACCGGACCACCAGCCGGAGGTTCTCGTTGGCGGCCAACCCCTGCCGGACGGCGAGAGTCGCCAGCAACACCATCATGGTCACGAACACCAGCTGCGGGGTCTGCCCGGTGGGCCGACGGGCCAGCACCACCGCGACGATCGCCCCACCCACCGGCAGGTACGGCAGCGCCACCCGCCACCAGGGCGGCAGTGGCGACTCGGCGGTGTCGTCGGTGCCGTCGCAGTCCGGTGGTGGCGGATTCCGGGTGGCCAGGCCGATCAACAGGTAACTCAACGGCCAGCACAGGTCGATCGGGTGACCGGCGGCGTAGTCGGCGCGGGCGACCAGCGACACGTAGACGACGTCGGCGACGACCCGCAGGCTGAGGCTCGCCGCGAGGATGCTCATCGGCCGCCACATCGGCCGGGCCGGCCCGGAGACCGCGACCAGGATGGTGAGCTGCATCAGGTCGAACATCGGGAAGAGCAGCCCGAGCGTGCGCGCCGGGTCGGCCAGCTC
>NZ_JAGPXZ010000865.1:0-2357 GCF_018070305.1 Micromonospora sp. M51
GCTCTCACCCACGTCGCGAAGTCGACTCGGCGCTGCCCATGGGGGAGCATCCACAGGCCGTGCTCGGCGCTGAACGTGATCGCTGCTGACACGAGAGCGAATGATGCCAGGGATGATCAAGGAAGCTGCGGGGGGTCTGGGCACGTCGGTCTCTTGGGCTGAGCAGCACTGTTGTCCGGCAGTACGGACGGGGTGGGGTAGGCATTCCCCCGCCGCTTGTTGGTGCGGCGATAAGGTCCGCTCAAGGTCCGCGCTAAGACCAGCACGCTAGCTTCCTCGCGTTACGTGACTCAATGCTCTCGTGGCCTTGGAGGCGCAACGGTGGCTGGTCTTCGCATATCCGGGTTGATGGTGTTCAACAGAGCGAGCCGTTCCGGGCGCCGCTGGGCAGGCGTGTTCCTGGCCGGGTTGATGGCAGCCACGCTGACCGGTCCGGTTAGCTGGGCCGATGCGAAGGTCGCCGTACCGAATCCCGGCGCGCGATCGTTGGTGGCCGACGACGAGTTCACCGCGACGACGATGGCCAAGCGTTACGGCCTGCGGGTTGAGGTGGCCTCGGCGCGCACGGAGCTGACCCAGACCTTCGCGGATCCGTCCGGCGCGTTTGTGATGGAGTCCGCCGTGGTGCCGCAGCGGGCCCGCCAGCCCGACGGATCGTGGGCTGACATCAACCTGAACCTGACGAGTGGCAGCGACGGGCTGCTGCGCCCGATCGTGTCGACAGCGGATGTGCGCTTCTCCAAGGGCGGGACCGAGCAGTTGGTGTCGCTGTCGCGCGGTGGCAGAACATTCACGCTCTCCTGGCCCACGAAGTTGCCGGCAGCTGTCCTGTCCGGAGACATGGCGACCTATCCCGAGGTGTTGCCGGAGGTCGATCTGGTGGTCCGCGCGACGCCGGACGGATTCACGCATGTGCTGGTGGTGAAGACGCCGCAGGCGGCACGTAATCCGGCAGTTGGGCAGATCGCCTTCAGGGTCGGCGGAGACGTACGTCTGCGGGAACTGCCCGGCGGTGAGCTGCAGGCCGTTGCCGCCGACAACTCGCTGGTCGGGGCGGCGCCACAGCCGGTGATGTGGGATTCTTCGCGGTTGCTCGACGACAGCCCTGGCGGCGGTTCCGGCTACGGTTCCTCGCCGGTCGGACCGGGCGACGGCGCCTCGACCGCACCCGTCGGAGCCGACGTGGACTCCAGCGGCCAGTTGGTGTTGCGGCCAGACCTGTCGCTGCTGCACTCCGGATCGCCGACCTATCCCGTCTACATCGATCCACCCTGGAGTACCGGGCGAGCGCGGTGGGCGTACGCGTCCAGCGACAACGGCAACAACGACACGTCCGTCGCCCGAGTCGGGCGCAGCCCCGACAGCGGGCAGCTGTACCGGTCGTATTTCGAGTTCCCGCTGGCAGCGATGGGCGGGAAGTACATACGGTCGGCGTACGTGCAGATGAAGCTCGATCATTCCTGGTCGTGCGGGAACACGGTCACGCACATGTACGACTCGAGCTCCATCTCGACGACGCCGCGGACGAAGTGGCGACCGTCGAACAAGGCGTGGCTGGCGTCGGCGGAGTCGCACGCGAATGAGGCCGGTGGCTGCGGGGAGATTCAGCCGGACATGACGGTGAACTTCCAGCACGGGAACGTCACCAGCCTGATCCGGCGGGGCGCCACCAACAAATGGAAGTACGTGACGATCGGTTTTTGCGCCTGCAACGCCGATGGTGACTACGAATCCACGCAGGACCGCTGGAAGCGGTTTTTTCCCGGAAACGCAAAGCTGATCGTGGACTATGACTCGTATCCGGGAAAGCCAACCGCGCTGCAGGTGGCGGGCGTGGCATGCGCGACGTCGGGCCGTACCACGATCGGCACTTTGACCCCGACGTTGTCGGCGGTCTATCCGGATGCTGACTCCACCCAGGCGCTGCGCACGGCGGTCGAGTGGCTGGAGATCCCCGCCTCCGGGACATACAACGACTCGACCCCGCGCAAGGCACCGCCGCCGGTGATGTCGGTACCAGCCGGCGGTCGCAGCACCACCGCGGCGGTCCCGACACTGCAGCCTGGCAAGGCCTACGCATTCCGTACGCGGGCCACCGACCCGGCGCCTTACAACCTGACCGGCGAATGGTCAACCTGGTGCGAGTTCGCACCGGACACCACAGTGCCGCCGGTCACGGTGGTCGCGACAACGGTGCCAGACGCTGCCGGCAAGGCGGGAAGCTTCACGATCTCGTCGACCAAGACGACCGTCACGAAATTCCGGTACGGCTGGACCAGCCCGCCGACCACCGAGATCGCCGCGACCGGCACGGGCGAGAAGTCCGTCTCTCTGCCACTTACCGTGCCGCGCTACGG
>NZ_JAGPXZ010000866.1:0-2357 GCF_018070305.1 Micromonospora sp. M51
GGATGGACGGCAACCGTTCGGCGAGCATCGTCTTGCCGGCGCCCGGCGGGCCGAGCAGCGCCACGTGGTGCCCGCCGGCAGCGGCGACCTCCAGGGCCCGCCGACCCAGCTGCTGCCCGGCGACCTCGGCGAGATCCGGTCCGTCGGCTGCGGGTGCGGGGATGTCCGCCGGTGGCTCGATCAGTGGGGTCCCGTCGCGAACGAAGGCGACGAGCCGGTGCAGGGTGTCCACCGCGCGCACCCGTACGCCGGGGATGACGGCGGCCTCGGCCGCGTTGCCGACCGGGACGATCACCCGCGTGACGCCGGCCCGGGCCGCGGCGGCGACCATCGGGAGGACGCCGCGTACCGGCCGGACCGTCCCGTCGAGCCCCAGCTCACCGAGGACCACCACCCCCTCCAGCGGAAGCAGCGGCAGCTCGCCCGAGCCGCCCAGCAGCGCGGCGGCGATGGCCAGATCGAAGGCCGAGCCGAACTTGGGCAGCGTGGCGGGGAGCAGGTTGAGGGTGATCCGCCGGTTGGGCCAGCGCTGGCCGGAGTTGACCACGGCGGCGCGGACCCGGTCACGGGCCTCGTGCAGGGCGGTGTCCGGCAGACCGGAGATCACCACCGCCGGCAGGCCGGCGGCGAGGTCGGCCTCCACCTCGACGAGGTGGCCGGTCACCCCGACCAGCCCCACGCAGAGCACCTTCGCGTAGCTCACGGTGCGTCACCGATCCTCCGGGCGCGCATGTCAGAACGCGCCCTTGAGGTGGTCGACCTGCGCCGGCCCGGCGTCGGGCAGCAGCACGGACAGCACGTCGAAACGCACCTCCTCGGCGGTCGTACCGGTTTCGGTCAGCCACCGCGCGGCGAGCCCACGCAGCCGGCGGGCCTTGGCCGGCACGACCGCCTCGGCCGGGCTGCCGAAGCCGTCACCCCGGCGGGTCTTCACCTCGCAGAAGGCGAGCACCGGCCCGTCCCACGCGATGATGTCGATCTCCCCGGCCGGGCAGCGCCAGTTGTGGGCGATCGGGCGCAACCCCGCCTCGGTCAGGTGCCGAGCCGCGCACCGCTCGCCGTACGCGCCAACCGCCTGGTTCCGCTTCGTCATGGCCGGCACGGTGCCCGCCGGAGGACGATCGCCGCGACCCGGCGGCGGCCCCGCTGTGGACAACGGGTGTGCTGTGGACAGTCAAACGATCATGCCCACGCTGTGCTAGCGGTGTCGCCGACCTGTTTTCACCAGCCGGTCACCATTCGTACCCCGGGCACGGTTGATCGGCGGCGCGGACGGCTGGGCTGAAATGGCGCGGGCGTGGCCGGTCGCATACGGTGCCTGACGTGGACGGACGACGGAGTTTTCCGGAAGATCAGGAGTCGCGCTGGTACCCCGACGAGCGGGGTCGCGGTTACGGCGAGTCGGAGTGGCGCGGCGCGGGCGAACCGCGGTACCGGGACGGCGAGATTCCCGAGCAGCGTGGCGCGGAGGACATCCGATCCGTCGAGGACACCGGTGTCGGCCGCCGCCGAGAGCCGGACTCGGGGCGTTTCGGCGCGGTGGACGCGAGCCGTTTCGGCGGTACGCCGGAGCCGGACCCGGGTCGCCTGGGCGCCGTGGACCAGGGCCGTTTCGCCACCCCGGAGCGGGACTCCGGCCGCTTCCCGGCGGTCGACGCCCAGTCCGGGCGGTTCGGGGCGGTGGAGAACGACTCCGGACGCTTCGGTGCGGTGGACCCCCTCGGTGACGCCCGGCCCGAGGCCGACGGATACCGGGCGACCCGTTCGCGCAGGGCGGACCGGGACCCCTCGGAGGTCTCGGGTGAGCTGCCCGGTCGTCGGGCCGCCCGGGAACCGGCCGCCGTCGAGACCCCGCTGGCGAACGTCACGTCGGAGACCGCCCGCGACACCACGTCGCCGGCCAGCGTGCTCGCTGACCAGGCTCGTCCCGCCCCGCTCACTGCGTACCCGATCATCGAGCCGACCCGGGGTGGCGGCGAGCCGCCGCACCCGCTGGAGATGCCGACCGGCCCGATGCCGGGGATCGGCCCCCGACCCGACCTGCCCGCTGCCGAGCCGCCGCTGTACCCGCCGGCCGCCGACGGCGTCTACCGGACCCGCCGACCGGTGCTGGCCGTACTCTTCGCCCTGCTGGTGTTGATCTTCGAGGTCCCCGCGCTGCGGGTGCTGCTCGCGGGCGTGACCGGCGACCCGGTGGACGCCGGGAACGTCGTGGTGGGCATCGCCCTGGTCGCCGGCCTGCCGATCTTCGCGACCGGGCTGTACGGGCTCCGAACCGGAGGTCTGGCGCTCTCCGACAACGGTCGCGGCTGGCTCCGCCCGCCGACGGCCTACCTGACCGTCGGTCTGGTGCTCTT
>NZ_JAGPXZ010000867.1:0-2354 GCF_018070305.1 Micromonospora sp. M51
GGCGAACAGCCGGCGGTTCGCCGGCAGCCCGACCAGTCCGGTGGTTCACCGGCCGGGCGACACCCTTTCAGGGGCGGCGGTTCGCCGCCCCTGAAGTGTGTCCGGGGGTTGACAGTCCCTCGACAGGGACGACGACGACTTCCCCGGCGCAGCGACGCCGCCGGATGGGTGAGCGGCCCGGCGTTGGGTGGCCGGAAGCGCGATTTCCGACGGACGCCGTCGTGACGCAACGAATCACATCCGGGAACCGCCCAGACGCAACGAATCTTCGGTCTGCGCAACTCTCGGTGGTGGATCCTGCCGCTGACGCCGCATAACGTTGAGTCACGGCGCCAGCCCGTGGGCCACGGTGGCCGGGCGCGCCCGACCCCTGGGAGCAGGACAATGACGATGGACGCCACCAGCCAGCGCCTGTTGATGTGCCGGCCGACGTACTTCGCCGTCGACTACGCCATCAACCCCTGGATGGACCCGAGCGCGCCGGTCGACGCCGCGCTGGCCGTCCGGCAGTGGGAGCAGCTGCGCCAGACGTACCGTGACCTGGGCCACACCGTCGAGGAGATCACTCCGGTGCCCGGCCTGCCCGACATGGTCTTCGCCGCCAACGGCGGCACCGTGATCGACGGCAAGGCGATGGCGGTGCAGTTCCGTGACCCGCAGCGCGCCGACGAGGCGCCGGCGTACCGGGCCTGGTTCGAGGCCGCCGGCTTCGAGATGTACGACCCGAAGCACGTCAACGAGGGCGAGGGCGACGTCCTGCTGGCCGGTGACCACCTGCTCGCCGGCACCGGCTTCCGCACGGCACACGCCGCACACGCCCAGTTGCAGGAGGTCTTCGGCTACCCGGTGATCACCATGCAACTGGTCGACCCGCGCTTCTACCACCTGGACACCGCGCTGACGGTGCTCGACGAGCGGACCGTGGCGTACCTGCCCGAGGCGTTCTCCCCGGGCAGCCGGGCGGTGCTGCGCCGGCTCTTCCCCGACGCGGTGCACGCCACCATGGCCGACGCCGAGGTGCTGGGGCTGAACGCGGTCAGCGACGGGCGGCACGTGGTGCTGCCCGCGCAGGCCACCGACCTGGCCGCCAAGCTGCGCGACCGGGGCTACGAAACCATCGGTGTCGACCTGTCCGAGCTGCGTAAGGCCGGCGGCGGACCGAAGTGCTGCACGCTGCGACTCCGTCAGGGAAAGGCAAGCAAGTGATAGTGGATGACATCCTGCGGACGCCGGGAGCGGTCCGGGACGCCGAGCGCTGGACGGCGCACAACTACCACCCGCTGCCGGTGGTGATCTCGTCCGCCGAGGGCGCGTGGCTCACCGACGTGGACGGCAAGCGCTACCTGGACTGCCTGGCCGGCTACTCCGCGCTGAACTTCGGTCACCGGCATCCGCAGCTGATCGCCGCCGCGCACGCCCAGCTGGACCGGCTCACGCTGACCAGCCGGGCGTTCATCCACGACCAGTTCGCCGACTTCTGCCGGGAGCTGGCCGAGCTGTGCGGCAAGGACCTCGTGCTGCCGATGAACACCGGCGCCGAGGCGGTGGAGACCGGCATCAAGGTGGCCCGCAAGTGGGGCTACCAGGTCAAGGGCGTGGCCCCCGGGCAGGCCAACATCGTGGTCGCCGAGGGCAACTTCCATGGGCGGACCACCACCATCGTCAGCTTCTCCACCGACGAGGACGCCCGCGCCGACTTCGGGCCGTACACCCCGGGCTTCACTGTCGTGCCGTACGGCGACCTGGACGCGCTGACCGCCGCGATCGACGAGAACACGGTGGCAGTGCTGCTGGAGCCGATCCAGGGTGAGCAGGGTGTGGTGGTGCCGCCGGAGGGCTACCTGCCCGGCGTACGGCAGGTCTGCACCGAGCGCGACGTGCTGTTCATCGCCGACGAGATCCAGTCCGGTCTGGGGCGTACCGGCGCGACCTTCGCCTGTGACCACGAGGGCGTCGTGCCCGACATGTACCTGCTGGGCAAGGCACTGGGCGGTGGCATCGTGCCGGTGTCCGCAGTGGCCGCGAACGCGGACGTGCTCGGCGTGCTCAAGCCGGGCCAGCACGGCTCCACCTTCGGCGGCAACCCGCTCGCCTGCGCGGTGGCGGTCGAGGTGGTCCGGCTGCTGGCCACCGGCGAGTTCCAGCGCCGCTCGGCCGAGCTGGGTGAGCGGTTGCGGGCCGGCCTGGAAGGGCTGGTCGGCAAGGGCCTGGTCGGGGTACGCGTCCGTGGCCTGTGGGCCGGTCTGGACATCGACCCGGCGCTGATGAGCGGCCGGGAGGCGTGCGAGCGACTGATGGCGCGCGGAATCCTCGCCAAGGACACCCACGGCTCCACCATCCGGCTCGCCCCACCG
>NZ_JAGPXZ010000868.1:0-2354 GCF_018070305.1 Micromonospora sp. M51
GCACCGCGCGAAGGTGCTCGGCGCGTACGACCTGGCCCGGGCCGAGGGCGCCGAGGTGCTCACCGGTGGCGGCACGCCCACCTTCGGCGACGCCCGCGACGGCGGGTCGTACGTGCAGCCGACGGTGCTCACCGGGCTCGCCCCGGACGCCCGCACCAACCGGGAGGAGATCTTCGGCCCGGTGGTGCACGTCGCGCCGTTCGACACCGAGGACGAGGCGTACGCCCTCGCCAACGGCACCGAGTACGGTCTGGCGGCGACCGTGTGGACCCGGGACGTGGGCGTGGCGCACCGGGCCGGCGCCCGGCTCGACGCCGGCATCGTCTGGGTGAACACCTGGTTCCTGCGGGATCTGCGCACCCCGTTCGGTGGGGTGAAGGCGTCCGGGATCGGTCGTGAGGGCGGCGTGCACTCGCTGAACTTCTACTCCGAACTCACCAACGTCTGCGTGGACCTGTCGTGAGCCGTACCGAGGGAGCGGGCATGGAAGCTGACATCGAGGCCGCCAACCGGGAGTTGGCCGACGCCCGCAGCACCGGCAAGCCGTGCGCGCCGTTGCGGGGCCGGCTGCTGCCGGAGGGCGACGTGGAGTCCGCGTACCGGGTGCAGCAGCTCCAGGCGCGGGCCTGGCAGGGTCGCGGCGAACGCCGGGTCGGCGCGAAGATCGGGTTGACCTCCCGGGCGGTGCAGGAGACCTTCGGGGTGTTCCAGCCGGACTTCGGCATGCTGACCGACGCGATGGCGGTCGGCGACGGGGTCGAGGTGCCCATCGACCGGCTGCTCCAGCCCCGCGTCGAGGCGGAGATCGCCTTCGTGCTCGACAAGGATCTCCCGAACCCGCAGCTCACCACAGTCGACCTGATCCGCGCGGTCGACCACGTGCTGCCGGCGATCGAGATCGTCGACTCACGGATCGCCGCCTGGGACATCTCCATCGTGGACACCGTCGCCGACAACGCCTCCAGCGGGCTCTTCGTGCTCGGCACCACGCCGCGCCGGCTCGCCGACGTCGACCTGCGGCTGTGCGGAATGGTGCTGGAGCACGCCGGTGAGCCGGTCTCCGTCGGTGCGGGCGCGGCCTGCCTGGGCAACCCGCTGCACGCCCTGCAGTGGTTGGCCGGCACCCTCGCCCGGGCCGGCGACCCGCTGCGCGCCGGGGACGTGGTGCTCTCCGGGGCGCTCGGTCCGATGGTGCCGGTCACCCCGGGCGCCGCGTACGAGGCCCGCATCTCCGGGCTCGGCTCGGTGCGTACCTCTTTCAGCAGGGAGGGTTCGGCATGAGCGTCGGTGTGGCGGTGCTCGGTTCCGGCAACATCGGCACCGACCTGATGATCAAAGTGTTGCGATTGAGCGACAGTCTGCGGATGGTGGCGATGGCCGGCATCGACCCGGCCTCCGATGGTCTGGCGCGGGCCCGCCGGCTCGGCGTGGGCACCACCTCCGACGGAGTGGACGGGCTGGTCGCGATGCCCGAGTTCGCCGACGTCGAGCTGGTCTTCGACGCCACCTCGGCGGGCGCGCACCGACGTCACGACGAGGTGCTGCGCGCGCACGGCCGCACTGTGGTCGACCTGACCCCGGCCGCGCTCGGCCCGTACGTGGTGCCGCCGGTCAACCTCGACGAGCACCTGCACGAGCCGAACGTCAACATGGTGACCTGCGGCGGGCAGGCCACAGTGCCGATCGTCGCCGCCGTCCGTCGTGTCACGCCGGTGGCGTACGGCGAGATCGTCGCGTCGATCGCGTCGAAGTCCGCGGGGCCGGGCACCCGCGCCAACATCGACGAGTTCACCGAGACCACGGCCCGGGCCATCGAGGTGGTCGGCGGGGCCGAACGGGGCAAGGCGATCATCGTGCTGAACCCGGCGGACCCGCCGCTGCTGATGCGTGACACCGTCTACTGCCTCTGCCCGGACGCCGACGCCGACACCGGTGCCATCGCGGCCTCGGTGGCGGACATGGTGGCGACGGTGCCGGAGTACGTGCCCGGTTACCGGCTCAAGCAGGACGTGCAGTTCGACCGGGTCGAGACGTACGTGCCGACGCTCGGGCGGCAGATCACCGCGTTGCAGGTGTCGGTCTTCCTGGAGGTCTCCGGTGCCGGGCACTACCTGCCCGCGTACGCCGGCAACCTGGACATCATGACCTCCGCCGCGCTGCGTACGGCGGAGCGGCTGGTCGCCCTGCGGTCGACGGGAGCGGTGGCATGACCGACCTGTACATCCAGGACGTGACGCTGCGCGACGGCATGCACGCCATCGCCCACCGGTACACGGTCGACCAGGTACGGACGATCGCCGCCGCGCTGGACGCCGCCGGGGTGGCCGCCATCGAGGTGGCGCACGGTGACGGGC
>NZ_JAGPXZ010000869.1:0-2352 GCF_018070305.1 Micromonospora sp. M51
GCCGAGGGCGGCCGCGAGGGCGAACTTCTGGATCAGGTTGGCGCCCGGCAGGAGTTGTTCCTGACAGGCCAGCGCGATGGTGGTCATCTAGAACCTCAGCACGACTTGGAGGACGTCACCGGCGCCGCCGTCGAGCAGCGCGAGGGCGTCGGCGACCGCGCTGGCGTCGACGATGTGGCTGACCAGTGGCAGCGGGTCGACGCTGCGGTCGGCCACCAGGTCCATGAAGGTCTGCGCGACCCGGTCTCCGCTCCACCGGCCGGCCATGCTCGGCGCGGGGGTGGGCCCGGAGACCTGGGCGGCGACCAACTGGATGCGGTTGTGGTGGAACTCCTCGCCGAGGCCGAGCGCGTCGGCCTGGCCCTGGTAGAAGCCGGCGGCCACGACCCGGCCGGCGTGGGTGGTGGAGCGGATCGCCTCGTGCAGCGCCGGGTACGCGCCGGACAACTCCAGGCAGACGTCGGCTCCCCGGCCGTCGGTGGCCTGGCGCAGCACGGCGGCGGCGGATGTGGTCGTTGCGTCCACTATGGAGTACGCGCCGTACCGTGCGGCGTGCTCCAGCCGGGTGGGCACCGGGTCGACGGCCACCACCCGGGCCCCGGAGAGCACGGCGAGCCGGGTGGCGAGCAGCCCGATGACGCCCTGCCCGAAGACGCCGACCCAGTCGCCGAGGTGCAGGTCACCGGCGAGCACGGCGGTCAGCGCGATGGCGCCGGGGCGGGCGAAGACCGCGGCGAGCGGATCCAGCCCGGTGGGGAGCGCACGGACCGCGTCGGCGGCGAGCACCGCCTCGGCCCGGTGCCCCCAGATGCCCCAGACGAGCTGCCCCGGATGCCGGTCGGTGACCTCCGGGGCGACCTCGATGACCTCGCCGACCTCTTCGTAGCCGAAACCGATCAGCGGGTAGGGCACCGGGGTCTGTCGGGGGACGAACATCCGGGCGGCGTCGTCCCAGTCCTTGCTGAGCCGGGGATTGCTGCCCCGGTAGAGGGTCAGCTCGGTGCCGGCGGAGATGCCCGAGTAGCAGGTGCGGACTCGGACCTGGCCGGGGCCGAGCGGATCCGGCGGACAGGGCTCGAGGCTGATGCGTCGAGGCCCGGCGAGAGAGACCACCCAGTTGCCCATGTGTCACATCCCGGTAGCACTGGGTTCCAGGATAGCAAAAAATCGCCATATGTCTTGCTATTGATCAATCGAAGGTGTTGGATCCGTCATGTACCCTTCGAGAGGAGTGCCATCGATGTCAGCACCTCCGAGGCGGATACTCGCCACCACAGTGATCCTGGCACTGACCGCGTCCACCCTGCTGGCCTGCGGCGACGACGAACCGGACAGCAACAGCAAGAAGATCACCGTCTGGAGTCTGGAGGACGTGGCCGACCGGGTCACCGCCACCAAGGCGATCATCGCCGACTTCACCGCGAAGACCGGGATCCAGGTCGACCTGGTGACCGTCAACGAGGACCAGTTCCCCTCGTTGATCGCCGCAAACGCCGCCGCCGGCGACCTGCCCGACGTGGTCGGGTCGGTCTCCCTCGCCGGCATCCGTACGCTCGCCGGCAACGAGCTGCTGCACGCATCGGCGAACGCGGAGGTCGTCGACAAGCTGGGCAAGCAGACGTTCTCCCCGCGCGCGCTGGAGTTGACCTCCGACGACGGCGGACAACTCTCCGTGCCCAGCGACGGGTGGGGGCAACTGCTGGTCTACCGCAAGGACCTGTTCGCCGCGGCCGGCCTGCCCGCCCCCGACACGTACGAGCGGATCACCGCCGCCGCGGCGCGGCTGAACACCGGCGGCGTCGCCGGGATCACCGCGGCCACCGCCCCCAGCGACGTGTTCACCCAGCAGACCTTCGAGCACCTGGCGCTGGCCAACGGCTGCCAGCTCACCGACGACTCCGGCGCGGTCACCCTGGACTCACCCCAGTGCGTCGAGGCGTTCCGCTTCTACGGCGACCTGATCCGCACCAGCTCGGTGAAGGGCGCGCAGGACGTGGACACCACCCGGGCCACCTACTTCGCCGGCAAGGCGGCCATGGTCGTCTGGTCCCCGTTCATCCTCGACGAGCTGGCCGGGCTGCGTAACGACGCCAAGCCGACCTGCCCGCAGTGCCAGGCCGACCCGGGGTTCCTGGCGAAGAACAGCGGGTTCGTCACCGCGATCAAGGGACCGAACGGCACCGAACCCGCCCAGTACGGCGAGATCAGCTCCTGGGCGGTGCTGGACGGCGCGGTGACCGATCCGGCGAAGTCCTTCGTGGAGTACATGCTCAGTGACGGCTACCCGCGCTGGTTCGGCATGTCACCCGAGGGCCGTTTCCCGGTCCGCAAGGGCACCCCGGCCGAGCCGGA
>NZ_JAGPXZ010000087.1:0-12834 GCF_018070305.1 Micromonospora sp. M51
AGGCCGAGCGCCGACACCTCGACCTCCACAGCAGTCGGCGGGCCGCCCTCGGACTCGGCGGCCAGTCGGGCCGCCCGCATGCTCAGGTAGAGCTGTTCGGGGCGGCTGCACGTGTGGGCGGCGGCGGTCCGGTAGTCGGCGATCGCCCGGGCCCGGTCACCGGCCATCTCGTGCAGGTGGGCGCGGGCGGCGGCCAGCCGGTGGTGTCCGGCCAACTGCGGGTCGTGGGTCAGCGCGTCGAGGGCGGCCAGGCCGGCGGCGGGACCGTGCACCATGGCCGTCGCCACGGCCCGGTTGAGCGCCACCACGGGGCTGCCGGCGAGGCGTTCCAGCACCTCGTAGAGCGCCAGGATCTGCGGCCAGTCGGTCTGCTCCGTGCTTGGCGCCTCGTCGTGCACGGCGGCGATGGCGGCCTGCACCTGGTACGGGCCGACCGGCCCACGTGGCAGGGCCCGGGTGACCAGTGTGATGCCCTCGGCGATCGCCGAGGCGTCCCAGCGGCTGCGGTCCTGATCGGCCAGTGAGATCAGCTCACCCGAGGGGCCGGTCCGTGCCGGCCCGCGGGCCTCGGTGAGCAGCATCAACGCCAGCAGCCCGGCCGATTCGCTGTCGTTGGGCAGCAGCGTGTGCAGTGCACGGGTCAGCCGGATCGCCTCCGCCGCGAGGTCGATCCGGCGCAGGTGCGGGCCGCTGGTGCTGGTGTGCCCCTCGGTGAAGATCAGGTAGAGCACCTGCCGGACGATGACCAACCGGTCCGCCCGTTCCGCCGGCTCGGGCATCCGGAACGGCAGCCCGGATGCCCGGATGCGCTGCTTGGCCCGGCTGATCCGCTGCGCCATCGTCGCCTCGGGCACCAGGAACGCGCGGGCGATCTCGGCGGTGCTCAACCCACCGGCAGCGCGCAGGGTCAGCGCCACCGCCGACGTCGGCGCGAGCGCCGGGTGGCAGCAGAGGAAGAGCAGGACCAGCGTGTCGTCCCGCTCGGCGGCCAACTCCTCGTCCGGTGCCGGCGCGTACTGCCGGTCGTCCGGGGCCTGCCGGGCGACCAGGTCCTCCCGGCGGCGTCGGGCCTGCTCACCGCGGACCAGCTCGATCATCCGGCGGTAACCGACCTGGATCAGCCAGCCACGGGGGTTCACCGGTAGGCCCTCGGACGGCCACTGGGTGGCGGCGGCCAGCAGCGCCTCCTGCACCGCGTCCTCGGCGGTGGCGAAGTCACCGAAGCGGCGGCTGAGCACGCCGAGGACCTGCGGCGCCAACTCGCGCAGCAGGTCCTCGACGCGGGGCTCGGTGTTCAGCCCTCACAGCTCCGCTGGCGGAGCGGACATCACCGGGTGCACCTCGATCGGCATGTTCAGCGGCCGACCGCCGGGGCCGGGTGCGGTGGAGATGTACGCGGCCACCTCCACGGCCCGCTGCGGGCTCTCGCAGTCGACGATCCAGAAGCCGGCCAGGAACTCCTTCGTCTCGGCGAACGGCCCCTCGGTGACGACCGGCGTCCCGCCCTGACCAGCCCGGACGATCCGGGCCTGCTGCGGGCCACCGAGGCCCTGGCCGTCGACCCACTCCCCGGCGGCGGTGAGCTTGTCGTTGACCTCGCCCATGAAGGCGATGTGCGCCCGCACCTCGTCCTGGGTCCAGGTGTCGATGCTCGGGAAGTCGGCCCCGGCGGCGCTGAACTGCATCAGCAGCATGTACTTCATGGTTGGCTCCTCACGCCCGCGCACCCTCGTCGGTGCTCTCACCCTGAGGTAGAAGCAGGCTCTGCCGTTCTCGACACCCCGGCCACAACTTTTTCCAGAGAATCCTGTCAGCCGACCGCGTCGACCTCCAGCACCAGGCTCTGCTCCGGGTGCAGGGCGGGCAGCTGCACACCCACCCGGGTCAGCGCTGCCCCGCTGAGGGTCACACCCGCCGCCAACCACGCGGGCGCGGACAGGTCGAAGGTCGCCGGGGCTGGTACGTCCGACACCTGCCGCACCCGGTACCGCCGGCCGGGGTCGAGGCCGGGTAGCCGTACCGCGCCGGGAACCTGCGCCACCGAGGTGGTCAGCCGGGCCACCGCGTACACCGCTCGCGTCTGCTCGTGATCGACCACGCCGTGCGCCCAGACGGCCGGGTCCTGGTGGTCGACCCGGACCACCCGGCCGGAGTGCAGCAGCGGGCGCAGCCGCTTGTGCAGTGCCACCCAGGCGGCCAGCTCGGCCTGCTCGGCGATGCTGATCGACGCGATGTCCCACTCGATGCCGTGGTGGCCGAAGAGCGCGGTCGCCGCCCGGAAGCCCAGGTCGTGGACGCGGCGGGTGGTGTGCGAGCGTTCCGGGCCGATGTGGGTGCCGATCAGCTCCGGTGGCAGCAGCAACCCCGTCCAGCGCTGGATGCTGAGCCGCTCCAGGGCGTCGTTGCAGTCGCTGGCCCAGACCCGGTCGGTGCGCGCGAGGATGGCCAGGTCCACCCGGGCCCCACCGGACGAGCAGCTTTCGATCTCCACGCCCGGGTGGCGACCGCGCAACTCGTCGAGGAGCCGGTAGACCGCCAGGGTCTGCCCGTGCACCCCGGGGCGGCCGTGGTGCCCGGCCTCGGTGAGGTCCCGGTTCTGGTCCCACTTGAGGTACCGGATGCCGGGGTGGTCGGTGAGCAGCGCGTCGAGGCGTTCCCGCACGTAGTCGTACGCCTCGGGGCGGCCCAGGTCGAGCACCTGCTGGTGACGCCAGGCCGGCGGCAGCCGCCCCGGCACGGCGAGCAACCAGTCGGGGTGCGCGCGGAACAGGTCCGAGTCGGGGTTGACCATCTCGGGCTCGACCCAGAGGCCGAACTGGAGACCCTGGCCGGTGACGTGGTCGATCAGCGGTTGCAGGCCGTCCGGCCAGACACCCTCGTCGACGTACCAGTCGCCGAGCCCGGCGGTGTCGTCGCGCCGGCCGCGGAACCAGCCGTCGTCGAGCACGAACCGCTCCACGCCGATCTGCGCGGCCCGGTCGGCGAGTGCCCGCAGGCGGTCCAGGTCGTGGTCGAAGTAGACCGCCTCCCAGACGTTGAGGGTCACCGGGCGGGGGGAGCGCGGGTGCCCGGGGCGGGCCCGCAGGTGGGTGTGCAGCACGTCGCTGAGCCCGTCCAGCCCGGCGTCGGACCAGACCGCGTAGAGCAGGGGAGTCTCGTACGACTCGCCGGGGCCGAGCCGGATCTCCCCGGGAGCCAGCAGCTCACCGCCGCCGATCGTCGACTCGCCGGTGGGCCGACGCTCGGCGAACGTGACGTGGTCGCCGCTCCACGCGGTGTGCACCGCCCAGACCTCGCCGTGGCCGAAGCCGAAGCCGCTGGTGCCGGCCACCAGCAGCAGTGTGGCGTCATGCCCGGTACGACCACGCCGGCTCTCACGGACCCAGGTGCCGTGCTGCCACGGGTGCCGCTGGGGGGACCGTTCCCGGCACCACCGGCCGGTCAGGTCGAGCAGTTCGGTGGCGACCGCCGGCACCGGCAGCACCGGTGTCAGCTCCCGCAGTTCGTACCCGCTGTCGCCGTCGTTGCGCAGCCGGTGCCGGACGGTCAGCAGGCCGTACGGGTCGAGCGTGATCTCGATGGTCACGGTCAGCCCGGCGGCCGGGTCCGAGGCCCGCACTGTCACCCGCGCCGCGCCGGGCCCGCCGTCGCGCACGTCCAACCCGTCGAGGCGGAAGCAGGTGGACCAGTCCCGCCCGTCGCGGTGCCCGGCCAGCCCCGGGCGGCCACTCCAACCCGCGCTGGCCTCCGGCAGCACTGACAGCACCGTCGGTTCGTCGAAGCTGCTCGGCACCACCGGCGGTGCTGTCGCGTCGGTGAGCTGGCGCAGGCCGTCGTCGTCGAGGTCGCCGACGTCGCCGCCCCAGTGCACGACCTGGGGCAGTCCCGGGCCGCGCGCGTCGAGCACCAGGCTGGTCCGCGCGCGGCGCAGGTGCAGGATCGTCATCCTTTGGAGGCTCCCAAGGTCAGGCCCCGGACGAAGTGCCGCTGGAGCATAAAGAAGATCACCAGGGTGGGGATCGCGACGAGCACGCTGCCCGCCGAGACCAGGTTGTTGTCGGTGAAGAACTCGCCGCGCAGGTTGTTCAGTGAGCTGGTCACCGGGAACTTGTCGCCGGTGCGCATGAGGACGGTGGCCCAGAAGAACTCGTTGTAGATCCAGGTCACCTCCAGCGTCGCCAGCGCGGCCAGGGCTGGCCGACACAGCGGCATGGTGACCTGCCAGTACTGCCGCCAGATGCTCGCCCCATCGACCATCGCGGCCTCGTACAGGTCACGGGGCAGCGCCTTCATGTAGTTGCTGAGCACGAAGACGCAGAAACCGCACTGGAAGGCCACGTTGATCAGGATGAGGCCCCAGTAGCTGTCGTAGAGCAGCTCGGAGTCGCTCATGAACTCCGGCAGCGGCACCTCGGTGAACAGCCGGAACAGTGGGATGAGCAGCGCCTGCTGGGGCAGCAGGTTGGCCGCGGTGAAGACCCCCAGCAGGACGAGGTTGAGCTTCCAACTGAACCGGGCGATGACGAACGCCACGCAGGAGGCGAGGAAGAGGGTCAGCAGCACCGCCGGCACGGTGATGTACACCGAGTTGAGGAAGTGCTGCCCGAACTCCGCCGTCCGCCAGGCGGTGACGTAGTTGTCGAAGGTCCAGCCGCCGAACGAGACGTAGCCGTTGCGGGCGGTGTAGTCGTACGAGCGCAGCGAGGTCAGCACCGCCCAGGCGATCGGGAAGAGCCAGGCCAACGAGACGACGATGAGGAAGCCGTGCAGCAGCATCCGCATCGGGGTCAGCGCGCGGCGGCGCGGCGGTGCGTCGGGCTCACCCTCGGTACGCCGGGTGACGGTCGCGGTGCTCATTCCCGGTTCTCCCTCATCACGGTCGCCAGGTAGATGGTGATGAAGACCAGCGAGACGACCAGCATGATCGTCGCCAGGGCCGAGCCGAAGCCGATCCGGCTCGCCTCACCCACCACGTTCTGGGTGACCAGCGCGGAGATCAGCTCCAGTCCGTTGCGGCCCTTGTTGACCACCCAGACCAGGTCGAACGCGCGCAGCGACTCGATCACGGTCACCACCAGCACGATGATGTTGATCGGCCGCAGCACCGGGAACACGACCCGGAAGAACGTCCGGCTCTCCGAGGCGCCGTCGACGGCTGCGGCCTCCCGCAGCGACGGATCGACACCCTTCAGGCCGGCCAGGTAGAGCAGCATGATGTACCCGACGTGCCGCCACCCGGAGGCGACCATGACCGCCCAGATGTTGACGTTCGAGTCGCCGTACCAGTCGATGCTGCTACCGAAGGCGGCGTTGATCAGGCCCTGGTCCCGGGAGTAGAGCAGCTGCCAGACGAAGCCGATGAGCGCCAGTGAGAGCACCACCGGCAGGTAGAGCGCGGTCTGGTAGAAGCGGCTGCCGCGCAGTTCCTTGTCCAACAGCACGGCCAGGAACATGCCGAACGGGGTGGCGACCACGAACAGCGTCGCCAGCCAGAGCAGGTTGTTCTGGATCGCCGGCACGAACGGCGGGTAGATGTTCACCACGTCGCTGTAGTTGCGCGCGCCGACGAACTCGATCTCGTTGAGCGGGCCGATGCCGTCCCAGTTGGTGCCGGAGAGCAGCACGGTGGCCGCCGCCGGCAGCCAGACGAACCCGGTGACGAGCAGCAGCGGGACGAGCACCATCAGCGTGATGACCACGCGGTCGGTGCGGGACAGGAGCCGTAGCCGCCGGCGACGGCCACCCGTGGAGGTGGTCGTGGCCGGCGGCGGCACGGCGCGATCCGCTTGGATCAGGGGCAGGTCGGACACGATGTCCTTCCCCTTCCGCCGTCAGTCAGTGAAGATCGACTTTTTCTGGTTCTCGATGGACGAGGTGAGCCCGTCGATGTCCTTGGGGTTCTTGATGAACTGCTGGATCGCCGGGATCATCACCGTGGAGGCGAAGTCCGGCCGGGTGTCCCGGTCGAGGAACTGGGCGATCTCGGTGGCCGACCCGACCAGTTCGGCGGCCTTCTTCTGCAACGCCGTGTAGCCGCCGACGTCCGCGCCACTGTTGGCGACCAGGACGGCGGGGTCGTTCTTGAGGTTGATGTCCGCGGCGGCCTTGCCACCGAAGTACTCCAGCAGCTTGCGCGCGTTGTCCTCGTTCTTGGGCTTGCGGGCCATCATGTAGCCGTCGATCGGGGCGTCCAGCGCCTTGGCGCCGATGGCCGGGTCGATCTCGGGGAAGGTGAAGAAGTCGAGGTCGTCCTGCTCGTCGTTGCTGAACTGCTGACCGACGAAGAGGCCGAGCAGGTACATGCCGCTCTTCTTCTGCTGCAACGACTGCGCGGCCTCCTGCCAGGTGCGGCCGAGGCTGTCGGGCTGGTGCAGGGGGAGCAGGCCGGCCCAGGTGTCGAAGACCTTCTTGACCTTGTCGGAGGTCCAGGCCTCCTTGCCGGCCATCAGGTCGATGTGGAACTGGTAACCGTTGATGCGCAGGTTGAGGATGTCGAAGGTGCCCATCGCCGGCCAGCCGTCCTTGTCGGCGAAGGCGATGGGGATGAGGCCGTCCCGCTTCATCTGCGCGCCGAGCGCGGTGAACTGGTCCAGCGTGGTGGGCACCTGGTAGCCGTACTGCTGCCACACCGACTTGCGGTAGAACACCGCCCACGGGTAATACGTCGCCGGTACGAAGTACTGTTTGCCGTCGTCGCCGGTCGATGCCTTCTTGAAGGCGTCGGAGAAGCCGGAAAGCTTGCCCCACACGTCGCTGATGTCGCTGGCCAGGCCCTTCTGGGCGAAGAAGCGCATCCGGTAGCCGGCGAACCAGGTGAAGACGTCGTCCGGTTTGCCCTGCAGGTAATTGTTGATGTTTTCCTGGAACGTGTTGTGGTCGACGGTGTTCACCGCGACCTGCACCCCGGACGAGGTCTTGAAGCCGTCGGTGACCTTGACGAGGACCTCTTTCGGCTTCGGATCCGACTGGTTCGAGCCGAGCGACACGTCAGTGCTGGACCCGCCGGAGCCGGAGTCGTCGCCGCAGCCGGCGAGCAGTCCGGTGCCGAGCAGCGCGCCCGTGCCGGCCGCCGCGGCCAGCAACGACCGCCGGTTGATGCCGGCGACTGAGGGCGGTACGAGCCGAGCCAGGTACTCGGCTTGGGTTTGGGGACGGGACATCTGTGCCTCCTGCGGATGAAGAGGTGCTACGCCCAAGGGTCATCAGGGTGGTGAAGGCAGGTCCGGCGTCGTGATCACACATTGAGATCCACCGAGAATCCACATTGGCGAACACGAACGGCCATTGGGGCCTCAAGCTACCCTGCGGTCGTGTGCTGTCAAGAGGGCTGTTCGCCTCTGATAACCCAGTCGTGACACGGCCGTTACCTGGTAAACGTTGGAAAGAATCTCGATGTTGGAACCTGTTGACTTCCGTGGACCGGCGGGTGCACCCTCAGCTGTCATGCGGCGATGGCAGGGTGACAGCATCTATTTCGGTGGCGACTACAACCCCGAGCAGTGGCCCGAGGAAACGTGGTCGGAGGACATCGACCTGATGCGCCGGGCCGGGGTCAACCTGGTCTCCGTCGGCATCTTCTCCTGGGCCCTGCTGGAGCCCAGCGCGGGGCGCTTCGAGTTCGGCTGGCTGGACCGGGTGCTGGACCTGCTGCACGACGGCGGCATTCAGGTCGACCTGGCCACCGCCACGGCCAGCCCACCGCCGTGGTTGGCGCGCGCGCACCCGGAGACGCTGCCCCGCCGGGCCGACGGCGCGATCCTCTGGCCCGGTGGACGACAGGCGTACTGCCCCAGCTCCCCGGTGTTCCGTGAGCGCTCCCTGGAGCTGGTGCGCGCTGTCGCCGGCCGGTACGCCGAGCATCCCGCGGTGGTGATGTGGCACGTCTCCAACGAACTGGGCTGCCACAACGTGCACTGCTACTGCGACGTCAGCGCCGAGGCGTTCCGCGGCTGGCTGCGCGAACGCTACGGCGACCTGGACCGGCTCAACGACGCCTGGGGCACCGCGTTCTGGAGTCAGCGCTACGGCGACTGGGCCGAGATCAACCCACCGCGCACCGCGCCGACCTTCGCCAACCCCACCCAGCAGTTGGACTTCCTGCGGTTCTCGTCCGACGAGCAGCGCGCCCAACTCCGCGCCGAGCGCGAGATGCTGCGGACGTTGGTCCGGCAGCCGATCACCACCAACTTCATGATCGGCCTGGGCGACAGGCACATGGACTACCACTCCTGGGCGTCCGACGTGGACCTCGTCTCCAACGACCACTACCTGACCGCCGCCGACCCGCAGGCGCACCTCGGGCTGGCGTTCGCCGCCGACCACACCCGGGGTGTTGCCGGCGGCGACCCGTGGTTGCTGATGGAGCACTCCACCAGCGCTGTCAACTGGCAGCCGCGCAACGTCGCCAAGCTGCCCGGGCAGCTGCGCCGCAACAGCCTCGCGCACGTCGCCCGCGGCGCCGACGGGGTGCTCTTCTTCCAGTGGCGCGCCTCCCGGGCCGGCGCGGAGAAGTTCCACTCCGCGCTGGTGCCGCACGCCGGGCCGGACACGAAGGTGTTCCGCGAGGTCTGCCGGCTCGGCGCGGACCTCAAGGCCCTCGCGGAGGTACGCGGCAGTCGGGTGGACGCGGACGTGGCGATCCTGTTCGACTGGGAGGCGTGGTGGGGAGTCGAGTTGGACTCGCACCCCAGCGTCGACGTCACCTACACCGACCGGCTGAACGCCCTGTACGGCTCGCTCTGGCGTGCCGGCGTGACCGCCGACGTCGTCCACCCGTCGGCCGACCTCAGTGGCTACCGGCTGGTCCTGGTGCCGACCCTCTACCTGGTCAGCGACGCCGACGCCGACGCGCTGCACCGGTACGTCGAGGCCGGCGGCACCGCCGCGGTCACCTACTTCAGCGGCATCGTGGACGCCAACGACCACATCCGGCTGGGCGGCTACCCGGGCGCGTTCCGCGAGCTGCTCGGCATCCGGACCGAGGAGTTCTTCCCGCTGCGTGAGGGCGAGCGGGTCCGACTCGACGACGGCAGCGCCGCCGACGTGTGGACCGAGTGGCTGCACGCCGAGGGCGCGGAGGTGCTCGCCTCGTACACCGATGGGCCGCTGCCCGGCGTGCCGGCGCTGACCCGGCACCAGGTGGGGGACGGCGCCGCCTGGTACGTCGGCACCCGGCTGGACGAGCCGGCCACCGACCGCCTGGTGGCCCGGCTGCTCACCGAGGCCGGCGTCCGCCCGGCGGCGTCGGCGCCGCCCGGGGTGGAGGTGGTCCGCCGCCGCGACGGCGACCGGAGCTGGCTCTTCGCGATCAACCACACCGACACGGAGGTACGCCTGCCGGCGCACGGCGTCGAGCTGCTCAGTGGCACACCGTGTGCCGGTGAGCTGACGGTGCCGGCCGGTGAGGTGGCTGTCATCCGTGAGGATCGGCAGTGATCCGTACGACCGGCACGGCGCGAAGGAGGTTCCCCACATGCTCGCCCAGCAGCGGCAGACCGCCATCCTCGATCTGATCCGCCAACGTGGCGGGGTGCGGGTGAGTCAGCTCGTCAGCCGGTTCGGTGTGTCCGACATGACGATCCGTCGTGACCTGGAGGTGTTGGCCGAGCGCGGCCTGGTCGACAAGGTGCACGGCGGGGCGACCCTGGCCGGGCCGGGCTCCGCCGAGGAACCCGGCTTCGCCGCGAAGTCGATCCGCCAGCAGGCGGAGAAGCGGGCCATCGCCGAGCGGGCCGCGACAATGGTGGAGCCGGGGATGGCCATCGCGCTCTCCGCCGGCACCACCACCGCCGCGCTGGCCACGCTCCTGTCCGACGTACGCGGGCTGACCGTGGTGACCAACTCGATCCCGGTGGCCGACGCGCTGTACCAGAACCCCCGCGCCGACCAGACCGTCGTGTTGACCGGCGGCATCCGTACCCCGTCGGACGCGTTGACCGGGCCGGTGGCCGAGGCGGCGATCAGCGCGCTCAACGTCGACCTGCTGTTCCTCGGGGTGCACGGCCTGAGCCCACGCACCGGCTTCACCACGCCCAACCTGCTGGAGGCCGGGGTCAACCGGTGCCTCATCGGCGCGGCCCGCCGGCTCGTGGTGCTCGCCGACCACACCAAGTGGGAGACGATCGGCATCGCCACCATCGCCCCGCTGGAGGCCGCCGACGTGCTGATCACCGACGTCGGGCTGCCCGCCGAGGCCCGCACCACGATCGGCGAACAGGTCGGCGAGCTGGTCATCGTCAACGCGGCCTGAAGCCCTCGCGCCGCGCTCTCGCCCCACGCCGTCGATCTTGCGCTTTCGGACGTCGATATGCCTGTATTGCCCTTTAAGTCGCCACAGAAAACGCAAGATCGCGGAAAGCGGGGTGGGGCCCGAGCGCCTCGCTGGCTGTCGTTGGGCAGGCAGGCTCCAGCGTGGTCGGCCTGCCGCGCGCAGCGGCGGCGATCGGGCATGAGCCGGTCGCAGAAGACCCAATGTCGTACGTGCTGCGCGTCCTCGGCCGACACCGTGATGCCGCCGACGTCGACCTGCGGCGTGGAGGCCAGCGACCGGGCGATGGTCCGCGCCAGGTCCGCTGCCTCGGCCAGGTCGGTGACCGCCACCGGCAGGTGGATCACATGCCGAGGCCCCTCCGTGTACGCCTCAAGAGCGAACCGCGGCAACGGCGTGAAGAGCCCGCTGTACTGATGCTCCCATCCCGGGCTCACGGCTGACGCCGCTCGGACCAGGTGCTCTGCCAGTCGCGCAGCGCTCGCTTCACCCGGGCGTTCTCCTCGCTGAGTCGAGCCACATCATGGTGCAGCGTCGCCAGGTCGAGCGCGACGCGGTGCAGGAACCGTCGTACCTCTGCGGGGTCCACGCCTCGTCGGCCGAAACCGACGACGGTGAACTGCCGGTCGCGGACCTGGCTCGGGTGCAGCCGAGCCAGCCGAGCGCCGCCGTGGGGCGTGCCGTCGTAGAGCGTCCCTCGGGTCATTCATCACCTCGCGCGTCGTCGACCGATGGGCGGGTCAGGGTCGCGAAGGCGCCCTGGGCCGTGGTAGTTATTCGTTCAAGTCGGTTCGGAGCCGGGATTCGCACATCCCGACGCTCTAGTTGAGACCCGACGAGAGCCGGTATGCGCCTGCCACTCGCGAAGCCGTCTCTCGTCACCTTCTCGGCTGTTGGCACAGCCGCGGTTGCCGTGTTTGCACCGGGCGTCCCCGGGGGCCGGCGATCACCCTCACCCGAAGGCCACGTTTCCAGTGGCGCCGGAATTGGTGCAACGACACCAACAAAATTCGTCTTGAGGGTCCGCGAGGAGAGGTGCACCATGCCCGCCAGGCGTGAATCGTTCGTGCAGACGCTGCGTGCTCAGTGGCTCGGTCAGCAGATGCGGCAGCTGAGGGAGCAGCGCGGCATCACGCTCAAGCAGGCCGCGGAGTTCCTGGAGCGCGACTTTTCGTCCATTGCCCGCTGGGAGCGCGCCGAGTGGCCGTTCCGGCGTGGAGTCGTCGTGTCGCTGCTCGACCTCTACGGCGAGCACGACGGGCGCGAGCGGAATCGCTTCATCCAGCTTGCCGAGGATGCGTGGCGAACGGATCGATGGGACGACGACTATGACGAGCTGGTCGATGCCTCATTCATCGATTTCCCATGGCTGGAGAGTAGGGCCGAGCGCATCTACTCGTGGGATGCCTTTCTCGTGCCGGGCCTCATGCAGACGCCGGCTTACGCGGAGGCAGTGATCCGCAACGCGGAAGGGGAAGGCGCGACAGAATTCTCGGTCGGCAAGTGGCTACAGCTCCGGATCGACCGTCAACGTGTGCTGACGCGAGACCCGGCTGTCCGGGTGGCGGCGATCATCGATGAAGCCGTACTGCGCCGCCCCGTCGGTGGCACTGCCGTGATGCGCGGCCAACTCCACCACCTGGGCGACCTGATTGGAAAACCGAACATTGACATTCGCGTGCTGCCATCACGGGTGGGGCTGCACGCCGGTCTCGATGGCTCGTTCGTACTCTTCGGGATGCCCAAGCCATACCCGGAGGTCGCCTATGCCGAGACGCTGGGCGGGCGCCGCTTCATGGAATCTCCAACGTCGAAGCGCTACGCGCTTGCGTACGATCGGCTTCGTGGTGTCGCGTTGGGTCGGCGCGAGGCGGCCGAGCTGATCGCGGAGATCAAGGAGGGACTGCCATGAGTGAAGCCTTACCCGCGGTGGCCTGGCACGTCAGCAGCCGGAGCAACAGCAACGGTGGTAGCTGCGTCGAGGCGGGGCCGGTTCTGGACGGTTCCGGTCGAGTGGCGGTGCGGGACAGCAAGGATCGCGCGGCGGCGACCCTCGTCTACCCGGCGGGCGGGTGGATGGCGTTCGTCGACGGGGTGAAGGACGGCGATTTCGCGCCCTGATGCGTGATCGAGGTCGACCGCCTGAATCGTTTGCGGCATCAGCTCCACAGGCTCGCCACCAGTCAATTGGCTCGGCCTGCTCCCGAAACGCCACGCCGGCGGAGCGTCGCGCGGCGCTTCACAGCCATCTCACAGGGGTGCTGGATAGGGTGCCGGTCGAGTCAACGTCCGACTCCAGCGTGGAGCGGTCGGCGTCGCACAGGAGTTCCGATGGTCTTCAAGAAGATGTTGAGCGCGTTCGGTGTGGGCGGTCCCAGCGTGGACACCGTGCTGACCAACCCCAACACCCGGCCCGGCCTGACCCTCGACGGGCAGGTGAACCTCGTCGGTGGCGACGCTGAGGCAGCCATCGAGCAGGTGGTGATCGGCCTGGTCACCCGGGTCGAGGTCGAAGGACACGACACCGAGTACGCGGGCACGATGGAGTTCCACCGCATGGCGGTCAG
>NZ_JAGPXZ010000870.1:0-2352 GCF_018070305.1 Micromonospora sp. M51
GCTCGCGGTCGGCGAGCTCGGTGGCGAGATCCAGCAGGTCGTGGGCCTCGTCGGTGGGGAGGATCCGGTCGACAGTCATAGCGCGATGAGCTCCGTGGGGGTGGTGTTGAGCCGTTGCACGCCGTCCGTTGTGCAGACGACGATGTCCTCGATGCGGGCGCCGTGCCGGCCCGCGAGATAGATGCCCGGTTCGATGGAGAACGCCATCCCGGCCTCCAGGGGCCGGTCGTTGCCGTCCACCAGGTACGGCTCCTCGTGCCCGTCGAGCCCGATGCCGTGGCCGGTGCGGTGCAGGAAGGCGGGCCCGTAGCCGGCGGCGGCGATCGGCTCCCGGGCCGCCGCGTCGGCCGCCGCGCCGGTGATGCCGGGCCGCACCGCCTCGACGGCGGCACGCTGGGCGTCGCGCAGCACCGCGTAGTAGTCGAGGAAGTCGGCCGGCGCCGGCCCGCCCACCAGATAGGTGCGGGTGCAGTCCGAGCGGTAGCCCGACGGCATCGTGCCGCCGATGGCGACCACCACCGGCTCGCCGGCGCCGATCCGCCGGTCGGAGGTGCCGGGGTGCGGGCTGGCCCCGTTCGGCCCGGCCGCCACGATGACGAAGTCGACGCTGACGGGCCCGGCGGCGCGGATCGCCGCGGCGATGTCGGTCCCGACCTCGGCCTCGGTGCGCCCGGGGCGCAGCCACTCGCCCATCCGCAGGTGCACCTCGTCGATCGCCGCGCCGGCCTCGGCGAGCGCCGCGATCTCCGCCGGGGACTTGCGGATCCGCAGCTCACGCAGCACCTCCCCGGCGAGGCGTTGCGCGGCGTCGGGCAGCGCCGCGCGCAGGCCGAGGACCTGCTCGGCCCACATCCGGTCGGCGAGCCCGACCGCCGCGACCGGGCCGTCGAGGGCGGCCACGACCAGGGGGTACGGGTCGGTGCCGTCGACGTGGTCGACGATGCGCACCCCGGTGGCCGGCGCTGGGGACGCCTCCGCCGCCGGACGTTCCAGCCTCGGCACGATCAGGGTCGGCTCGCCCTCGGCGGGCAGCACCAGGCAGGTCAGCCGCTCCCCCGCGTGGGCGTCGTACCCGGTCAGGTACCGCAGGTCGGATCCGGGGGTGAGCAGCAGGGCGTCCAGGCCGGCGGCAGCCGTGGCGCGCTGCGCGGCGATCAGCCGATCCGGCGGAAACAGCTCGTCGATTCCCACCCCGCCAGCTTAACGGTCGTTTGGGCAAACCCCATATCGACATCAGCAGGCCAGAAATCCACCGATGTTGATTGACTCGGACAGTTAACACTCTTTAAGATTTGGCTGCCTCGAGGCCCACCCGTACCTGCGTCCCGCACTCCCCGCCCGCGACACCCCGCGTGGGCGGGTGTCGTCCCCCGCCCACGGGAAGGCCCCCGATGTCCTCACCACTGCGCCGCGCCCTCGCCGCCGGCCTGCTCGCGCTGGCCACGGCCGGCGCCACTCTGACCGTCACCGCCACCGCCGCGCAGGCCGTGGTGCTGCCGAACAACTTCAAGAGCGTCGGCTACATGCCCTCCTGGGCCGGCAACGTCAACACCATCCAGTACAACAAGCTCACCCACATCAACTACGCGTTCGTGCTGCCCAACAACGACGGCAGCCTGCGCGCGGTGGAGAACCCGAGCAAACTCTCCTCGCTGGTCTCCCAGGCACACGCCAACAACGTCAAGGTGTCCATCGCCGTCGGCGGCTGGAACGACGGCAACGACTCGGCCTTCGAGGCCCTCGCGGCCAACTCCGGCAGCCGGACCACCTTCGTCAACAACCTGGTCAACTTCGTCAACCAGTACAACCTCGACGGCGTCGACATGGACTGGGAATACCCCGACCCGGGCGCCTCGGCCAACAACTACACGGCGCTCATGACGCAGCTCGGCAGCGCGATGCACAGTCGCGGCAAGCTGCTCACCGCCGCGGTGGTCTCCGAGGGTTACTCCGTCGACGGCGTGCAGCCGGCCGTGTTCAACCAGGTCGACTGGCTCAACATCATGGCGTACGACGGCGGCAGCCCGCACTCGAACTACGACTGGTCGATCAACAGCGTCAACCTGTGGAAGGCCCGCGGCCTGCCGGCCAGCAAGGCCGTCCTCGGCATCCCGTTCTACAGCCGTCCCGGCTACTACACATACTCGGCGCTGGTCGCGCTGGACCCGGCGAACGCCAACCGGGACTGCACCACCGCCGGCGGGGCCCAGCAGTGCTACAACGGCGTCCCGACGGTCAAGCGCAAGACGCAGTGGGCCCTCGCAAACGCCGGCGGCGTGATGAACTGGGAGCTGTCGCAGGACACCACCGGCTCGACCTCACTGGTCAGCGCCATGTACGACACCATCATGG